>DATMLR010000293.1:0-9935 GCA_035570015.1 Puia sp. | reverse complement strand
CAAAAGATTGAGTAAGAGTTAGCGGCTCCGGGCCCCGAATTTTTGTGAACGGGGCAACGGCGGGAGGGACGGAGGCGTATCTCTTGGGGAAGGGATGAGATTAAGAGGATGTTAAAACAGGGTGCCAGCCGGGCGCCCGGTCAAAAAATAGTAACTTCAGGCATCGGATCAGGGTTAAAAAAATCAGTATATGAAATCGAGCAAGACAAATTTTGTCAGTCAGACGGATGAACTGCGAGATTCCGTCCGACCGTTGAAAAAACATCATGGACGGACGAAACAACATTTTCTTACAGGCGTACTCTTATTCTTTTCCTTGACAACTTTTGCTCAGGCGACAGTAACGGATCAATTTCATAAGATCACCACTGTTGCGGAGGCGCAAGCCTGGATGGCGGCGAACCAGCAGTTCAAGCCGGCTATTTTGCATTTGGTGGCGGGGAAGGACTCCACATTGATCGATAAGCGGCTGCTGCGGCAGAACCAGGGGGATGTCTTTTCGGTTGGGTATGTGACATATAAGGTATTGGAGTCAAAAGAATCGGTTAAGTACCGGGCCAACTATATCTACCTGGATGGATCTACATTATCGCCGTCGGAGGTGGATAGCATGCGGAAGCTGATCTTACAGAAATTGAATGGGGGCACGAACTGGGATCAGCTTTCGGATCAGTTCACGATGGATGGGAATACCACTCACGGGGATACGGGCTGGTTCTTTGGCGAGCTTCAGATGCCAAAGGAGTTCCAGGATGCGGTGAAGGCACATAAGTTGGGAGATATCTTCTTCGTGGATGTCTCCGAGCGGAACTGGCATTATATCGTCAAGAAGACGTTTGACGATGACGACCAGAAGGATGCGACCATTCTGCGGGCGAATGGGCGTTAGGGCGAGTCGGCGGGCGAAGTCGTTAAAGCTGGCGGATCTTGATATTGCGCCATTCGCTGTGGCCCGGGTGTTCTTGTAAGGCTATCTTTCCTTTTGCAGCTTTTGCGAAATCCGCGAAAACTTTGTTACGGAACTTGCTGCCGGCGACCATCCGGTTCCATTCGTCGCTACCGATCTGACCTTCAAAGGTCTTTATCCCGTTCAGGTAGAAAGTGAGATGGCCATGGTCCTGTATGAGGCGGACCTGGTTCCATTCGCCGACGGCGTGCGGTTTGCTGACGGTCGAATCGCCCGCCATATCGTAGAGGCATCCGGCGAGGTGGTTCTGTTTCTTATTGTCATCGGCGTCGATATTATCCAGCACCTGCATTTCAGGACCGGTGATATAGGTAGCGGGGTATTTAGGATCTTCCTGCACATCAAAAATAATTCCGCTGTTGCCGCCTTTGGAGATAATCCATTCCAGGTTGAGTTCGTAATTCTCATACACGTTGTCGGTCACCAGGTCTCCGCTGCCGTTGGCGGGCTTAGAGGGGTCGTATACGAGGGCGCCGTTGCGGACCTGCCATCTGGAACCGGAGGTATCCCGGAGGTAAGTATGCCAGCCCTTTGTCGTTTTGCCATCGAACAGGAGGACCCAGCCTTGCTGCTTTTCCTGCGGCGTCAGCGAGTTGGGTTGTTGTGCAAACCCGATCATTCCAGTGAGGAGTGAGGCGAAAAGGACCAGGATTTTTTTCATGTGTTTCCGTTTTAGTGGACCAATTTAGGCTAAATTCACGTATTCAAAGTTAAATGGGTTATGGTCATTTTCAATTTACGTTTCCGCCGTATAGGGCTTGCCGTTCTTCTCGTCAATTCATGTGGTTCCGTGTGGGCGGGGGGTGGTTCGGTATGGGCTGCGAACGGCCGCGACGGGTCCGTATCTGCTGCCGCCGGCCGGATACACGTGATCCCCGAGCCGGTGTCGGTCACGGAAAAACCGGGCAGCTTCTATCTCCGGCAAGGCGCGACGCTGGCAGTGGAAGGGGATTCGATGGCGGGTATTGCGGGCTGGCTGGTCGGGCAGGTCAGGGAGCAGACGGGTATTCTGCTGAAGGAGGAGAAGGGTGGGCGCGGGGCGATTGTTGTGCTGGTTGGAGAAAAGTATAAAGGAAAAGGCGCAGAAGGGTATAGTCTGGGGGTGAGCTCTGCGGGTGTCCGGATCGAGGCTGGGAGTTCGGCGGGGGCCTTCTACGGGATGCAGACGCTGCTGCAGCTGGTGCCGCCGGGGCGGGGCGATTATCTGCCGGTACCGTGCGTTGAGATCGTAGATGCGCCGCGGTTCGCGTGGCGCGGGCTGATGTTGGATGTCGCGCGGCATTTCTTTACCAAGCAGGAGGTGATGCGTTATATCGATGAAATGGTCCGGTACAAATACAATGTGCTTCACCTTCACCTGAGTGATGATCAGGGATGGCGGATCGAGATCAAGAGCCTGCCGGCGCTGACGCAGCATGGCGCGTGGCGGGTGCCGCGTACGGGGAGGTGGGGCGATTACCTGCCCTCGCTGAGTGATGAAGCGGCTACCTATGGCGGTTACTATACTCAAGATGACATGCGGGAGATAATCCGGTATGCGCAGGAACGATACGTGACCATTTTGCCGGAGATCGATGTCCCGGCCCACAGCCTTGCGCTGATCTCTTCTTATCCTAATCTGTCCTGCACGCAGCTGGCGTATCCGGTGAACCCGGGTGCCAGGCCGCCGGCGAGGGAGGACAATGCGTTGTGTATCGGCAACGATTCGGTGTTCCTCGTGTTGGACAAGGTATTTACCGAGTTGGCGGCGCTCTTCCCAAGCGAGTACATCCATGTTGGAGGTGATGAAGCGTACAAGGGCTTCTGGGCTGACTGTCCCAAATGTCAGAAGCGGATGGCCGATGAGCATTTGAAGAATGTAGATGAGCTGCAAAGCTATTTCGTCAAGCGGATGGAGAAGATGCTAACGGCTAAAGGCAAGAAGCTGATCGGTTGGGATGAGATACTGGAAGGCGGGCTGGCGCCGAGCGCAACAGTGATGAGTTGGCGCGGGATGTCGGGCGGGGTAACCGCGGCGCGGATGGGGCATGAGGTGGTGATGACTCCCTGGGACTATTGTTACCTCGATCTTTATCAGGGAGAGGCTTCGGGTGAACCGCCTACCTACGGGATGTGCCGGCTGAAAGACTCCTATACCTATGATCCGGTACCGGACAGTATAGATGAGCGGCTGATCCGGGGCGGGCAGGGAAATCTATGGTCGGAGTCTGTGCCCAACTACCGTCAGGTGGAGTATATGACATGGCCGCGCGGGCTGGCGCTGGCTGAGGTCTACTGGAGCCCGAAGTCGAAACGGAACTGGGATGACTTCATCGGCAGGATGGAGGCGGAATTCCCGCGGATGGATGCGGCCAACATCAAGTACGCCCGGAGTGCATATAATGTGATCTTCACCCCGAAGAGGGGCGCCGACCGGGACATGGTCGTCGGGATGTCGACGGAGGTCAGCGGGCTGGAAATCTATTATTCGTTCGATTGCACCAATCCCGACCGGTTCTATCCAAAGTATGACGGTAATCCGGTCAAATTCCCGATGGGCGCCACACAGCTGAATGTAATTACCTACCGAAACGGGCAGCCGATCGGCCAGCAGATCAATATTAAAAAAGATGACCTGATGAAGCGGCTCGACCAGGCGCGGCATGTGTATTAGCGAAAGAATGCCGCAATAAGTGCGGTTATCAAATCGTTTAATCCGGGCGATTTTTTTTATTTTTCGGCAAATTATAATCTCCATGAAAAATCTTTTAACTGTCATTTTGGCGTGTGCAGTGATGACCCTGATGAGCTCCTGTTTCAAGCAGACCCTCAAAAACACCAATACACCGCCACCCGAAGATTCCGTTTCCACGTCGCTTCTTACTTCGCAGACCTGGGTTTATTATGAGTATTTTGATCATTTCGACTCGTTGAATGCGTCGCTGGTGTGGAAGCGGTACCCGCTTGTCGATTCTCTCAACCTGGCGCAAAACCAGGTGAAGTTCAATTCGGACGGCAGTTATTCTGAGATCACTCAGACGGGCGCCACGCTTACCGGGACCTGGTCTTATAGCAATGGAGGAGCGGGCGTTACGGTAGTCAATAGCGAAGGAACGTTTGCTTCCACTATCCAGCTGCTGACCAGTCAACGATATGAATGGCTGGGTTCCAACGGAACTTATGGGGTGATGGTCCCGATCAACCAGGCGATCGATACGACCGGCGGGCGCATGGCACTCATTACTGCGCACACCTGGGTCTATCAGGAGTATTTCTATAACTTTAATCAGTCCGTTCCTTCGCTGGTGTGGAAAGGCAATCTGACAGGCGCCCAGTTCAATCTGGGGCTTGCATGGGTGAAGTTCAATACAGACAGCACATATTCGGAAGCAGATCAGAATGGCACGCTGTATAACGGAACATGGTCCTTCACCAACAATCAGACCGGAACGGTGGTGTACAATAGCCTCGGGACGTTCACTTCAAACATCGAGTTGCTTGATACGGCGCGTTTCGAGTGGTATGACGGTGTCAACCACTACGGAGAGATGGTCCCGCAGTAAACAATTTCAAAAATGTGAAAGCTTATGGCCCCGCCGATTGGCGAGGCTATTTTTTTGGTTATTTTTGGGCAAATAACCTCCAATATGCTCAGATCCTTTTTCCCCTTTTGTTTATTTCTTGTTGGAAGTCTTGCAGTGACACGCGTCAGCGGCCAGAGCCTGGACAGTATTATGCCGGTGCGGGGATTCTGTATCGATGTTCCGCGGCCTGCGGGGGTGGATTCGTTTGTACGTTTTATCCATGGGGAGTTGGTCCCGCGGAAGGTGAATACGTTGTTCATCCTGGTGGATTATCACTATCAGTTCAAATCACATCCGGAACTCACGGATACGCTTGCGTTGTCGAATGCGGAGGTCAAGAAGATCGTGCGGGCCTGTGTGGAAGATCATATCCGGATCATCCCGCAGATCAATATGCTGGGCCATCAGGGGTGGGAGGAGCATCCGGGCAAACTGCTGCAGGTATACCCGCAGTTTGATGAGACGCCTTGGGTGAAGAATCCGGAGCATTATGTTTGGCCGAATGCCGACAATCTGTACTGCCGCAGCTATTGTCCGCTGTATCCCGGTATTCACGACGTATTATTCGCAGTGATCGACGAGCTATGTGATGCGTTCGAAAGCACGGCCTTTCATGCGGGGATGGATGAGGTATTTTACCTGGGAGAGCGGGGGTGTCCACGGTGCGGCGGCCGGGACCCGGCGGTGCTGTTTGCCGGGGAGGTGCAGGCGATCCATGACCATCTGGCGCAAAAGGGTCGGGAGCTTTGGATCTGGGGGGACCGGCTGATCGACGGTAAGGCGACGGGGATCGGGATGTGGGAGGCCAGCTACAACAATACTTACCGCGCGGTGGACCTGATCCCGAAGGATGTGGTGATCTGTGATTGGCATTATGAGCGGCCGGATCAGACCGCGGTATACTTTGCCATGAAGGGGTTCCGGGTGGTGACCTGTCCCTGGCGAACGTCGCAGACCGGGGTTGCGCAGGTGGATGATATGGTGCGCTTCAGGAATGCTTCGACGCCGGAGATGAAGCCAAGGTTTCTGGGGATCGTGGAAACGACCTGGTCGCCGGCGCAGGTCTTTCTGAACAGCTTCTATGGTGTCGGTCCGAAGCGGCCGGGGCAGGAGCGCGGGTCGGCTTCGCAGTGCTTCAAGGATGTCTTCCAGCGGATCGACGCGCTGGGGAATTGAGGGGTGTACGGTAAATAGTTTACCTATGGGAATATTTGATTTGTTTTCGGGCGGCAGAAAGCCCGGCCTGCCCGATAAGATCGAGGTGGCGCCGGGTATACGGCTTTCGACGGAGCTTGCGGAATATTGGCCACGAATCGAAAGAACGAGAATGCAGAGTATTGGGATAAAGGCCACACCGATTGACAACCCTGCTCCACGAAAAAGTAGTATCGGGTGTTATCCGATCCTTCCCAGGGGATTCGCCTATCCCCAAAATGCGCATGGAACACCTCTATATCCTTTGGCGCAAATATGCTGTTCGGAACTGCCGCTGCTGGGGGATTATCCGGACAAAGGGTATCTGCAGTTGTATATCTGGTTGGGAGACTATGGCGCGGATTTCGGAAATCCCACGAATCAACGGAACTTCCGGGTACTCTATTTTGAAGACGAGGAGATCGGTGAGCAGGAGACGAATTTTTTTATTGCCCTGGATGACCTGAAGAAAAGAGATTTTTCCCGGGTTTTCTACACATGGGATTGCTGTTAGGTACATGAATAAGTTCTCGGCACATATTGAAATTATAGGGATCAATCCATTTGTACATCTGCCGGAAAAGGTGCTGACCTTTATTTTCAAGGAGGCGGGAAAAGACAAAGGCCCGATCCGGGTGCGCGGAACCATTAACGGAGATCCTTACCGGCAGACTTTGCTTCGGTACAAGGGTGCGTGGAGACTGTATATCAATGGGTTTATGCTGAAGAATTCTCCGAAGAGGATCGGGGAGAAGATCGCGGTGGAAATCGAATTCGATCCGGAGGATAAAAAAATAGAGCCGCATCCGAAGCTGGTGGCCGCTTTGCGGAAGGATAAGAAGGCTGCGGCGGTGTGGGTTAAGCTGACACCTTCGCGGCGGTGGGAGATTGTGCGGTATATCGGGTCATTAAAGACGGAGGAAAGTGTCGACCGCAATATAGTGCGAGCGATCGAACACTTGAATGGAAAGGCGGGTTTTGTCGGCAGATGGCCGTGGAAGAAATGAAGCGAGGCCGAAGTCTGAAAGTGGAGACGGAGGCGATTATTCCAGCGCTTTTGAGATGATGGGGTCGAGGTTCAGGGGGGCGCTGATTTCTGCGGGGAGATCGTATCTTTCCCGGATGTAGCCGGCATTGTTATAAGCCAGCCATACTTTGTGTTGCTGATCTTCCCACGCGATGATCTTAAGGGGGAGGTCGAGGGCGGCGAGGGGGTTCGCGATCATAAGGGGGCCGCCGGCTTTTGGTTTCCCGAATAAGATGAACTCCAGCGGTGACAAGTGCAATCCGGCATTGGTGAGTTCGGATTGCTGGTCGATCCGGGCGTAGATGGTCACTCCCTGCGTTTGCAGAAAGTGCTGGATGCGATCTATGGTTTCCTTAACCGAATACTTACTAGGTTGGATGTTCACTCCATTGGGGTTCATATGCGATAATTTATTGAACGGCGAAATGATCAGGAAGAGGTATGCCTTTATCAGTCGGCTGAAAAAGTCGCGTCTCGTTGATGCATGGCGGGTGGTGTTAGTCAACTGGGAATAACTATTTGCTGCGAAATTAAATTTTTCCAATACATTTATTAGAGAAATCTTTACTATGAGTTTCCTCCGCCGGTTACGGGACTATTTTCTTTCCGGGCTGAATGGGAAGAGCACCGGGCTGAACCCGAAGAACAGCACTCCGGAAGATCCTTCACGCCGGTCGTTCCTGCATGCGCTCGGCTGGAGTACGGCGATGCCGATCGGGCGGGCGCTGACCCGCCGAAGGGGTGGTCACGGGGAGGGTGATCTTTCAACGGGTGATCTTCCGGGACTTTTGTTTGAGACTTCCCGTTATTTCGATGACCAGGTCAATGTGTCGTTGTATCGTTACCAGGACCTTCTTCAAATCGACATGACCTTCTCCGGATTCAAGCTATCGGGTGACGGCAAGAGCCTGATGCGAAGCTCTTCTTCGGCGCTGGTGGCGGTTTATTTTCAACCTCAGCATCTGGCCGAGCAGGCCTACCGGGAAGCGGGCGGGGGTGGAGGCACTGCCAATTTCGACGCCGAAGCGGAGACGGATCTTAATGAGAGCGCGGTGCCCAATGACTCCCTCAGTTTGCCGGCGGTGACCTACGCATCCGACCGAAGCCGGCTAGTCTTCGATATCCCGGCATCGATCAGCAGCATACCGCTGACGGCCGACGCTTTGTTGAACTGGGGTCAGCTGACCCCTGTGATCAATCAACGCGCCACTGCGGAAGCGATCCTGCCGGTCTTTACGAGTAAGGATAACGTCACCGACTACCTGAATGTTCTCGCCGCAGCACCTGCGGAGCCCAGCAAGGGGCCGTCGAAGAAGGAGCTGAGGGCAGCCACAAAAGACGAGCAGCAGCAGATGAATGCACGGAGCATTCAAAACCAGCAGTTGACCCCTATAAATCCCAAAGCTGCGAAAAAGAGCCAGCCGGCGCTTGTCGGCATTGCGCAGCGCCTCACCCCAGGGAAGACGCCCCGGCCGCTGGATCCGTCCGAGACGTCCATCGAATTGCCTTACCGGCTCTTCATTTCCCCGAACCAGTTCGGGACCTGGTATCACGAGCTGAAGCTGAAATGGACGGGGCTTCAGGCCGCCGGCGCTTTCCAGACCTGCGAGCTATGGCACAACCGGTTGACAGCTTCTAACAGCGCCTATATGACCATCCGGGCGCTCTGGGGGGTGGATATCAGTGGTACCTACAACAAAAAGCCTGCGCGCGATGAATCCTTTGTTACCGCGTTGTACAACGACGACCGGCACTGCATCGTGCACGAAAGCAGCAATTGGGGAATCGCGAACTTTACGCCGCAGGCCGTGCAGGTCGAGCAGTTGATGCTTACGCCGCTGGGGGGCTGGCTTGATGGCGTTTTGCAGGTGAGCCGGACCGCGCTCGCGAATGCGAAGATCATAGGCAGTCTGAATTTGCTGAAGTGGAAGCATCTCGCCAACCTTGCGCGCGATCATTATGTCGAAGTCGTTTATGCGGGCAATATGTTCCCATTCGGTCATGAGGCTTCGCTGGTGCGGGTG
This sequence comes from Puia sp., assembly GCA_035570015.1. Taxonomy (GTDB): domain Bacteria; phylum Bacteroidota; class Bacteroidia; order Chitinophagales; family Chitinophagaceae; genus Puia. Next base: position 1,160 of record DATMLR010000293.1, on the reverse strand, counting down.
ACGCAGCGGGTGGCGAAGCAGAACTATGCGTACAATCAGCAGCAGTTCTTTATCGTGATCAGCGAGACTGAGATGAAATACAACCCGGTGGACAACAACAATCAATTTAATTCCTTTCCTTTCTCAACCATTCGGTTCGTTACGACGGTGACGCCGGCATTAAATACGCCGCAGCGGTTCTGTACTACACTTTCGGATAAGCAGGATGACCACCAGTTTATTCCAAAGGTAAACGGCAGTCCATTCCTGTTCCGGATCATCGCCTATGACCTGGAGGGGACGGAGGTGGACCTGGAAATGCCACTTGTATTCGTGAGCACGGATATTACGGTAGATAGCCACGGGAATCCCAACACTGGGAATATAGGTGCGATGAGCACGTTCTATAATGACGCCAATCAAAGATACATCCAGACCGCTATCGACTTTCGAAGCCAGAAGATGGCGTTGGCAAAGAGTCAGACGCCGGGTGATACGCGGTTCGAGGTACAGGCTGCGACGTTCCATGCTGCTGGTCTGTCCGGCGCTGCGCCGGGCTTCCGGCCGCTGGTGGCAGGTATGGGGATCTTTATCCATGCCGTGCAGGCGATCACCGGGGTCAATACCGCGCAAAACATCGTGCTGGTAGATGACCGGAATTCGGGTACCGTCTTTGCTTCATTGGCAACTGCGTCCGCTGTCAACTTCTCCGGCAACAGCAACAAAACGGGCGGGAGCCTTTCCCCCAATTTCTCCATTACGGCCATCTCGAAGCTGCATGGCGTTATCGGCGGGGATGTTAACCAAGCGAAGAACCTCAACTTCGATCCAACAGCCTTTTTCGACTCTACGGCAAAATTATTTGTCGTGATCGACCTGGGGCAAATCGTGCAAAAGATCAGTAATGCGGCGGCGACGCTCAGCGATACAACGGTGAATTCGCCCATTCCCGCATTAAAGACGATCGAAACCGCGGACGCACTGATCACGCAATATACCTGGAATGCGGCTACGCTGACCAGTCACGACTTCGGTTTTGTGCAGTTCGTGCCGGCCAGCAGCGCGCCGGGAAAGCTGGTGGTGGAGACCAGTATTTACCGGTACAAGAACGCTTCGCAGGCCGACACGCTGGTTGTCAATTCGTATCTCGACGATTTCTCGGTGACGATCGCGGGGCTCGC
>DATMLR010000292.1:0-8245 GCA_035570015.1 Puia sp. | reverse complement strand
AAGCCCGAGATACAATACCCCTATCGCATAAAGCCAGTTACGGGCGTCCCGGTTATAACGGCCGGGAACAAAGAACTCGACGATCAGCAGGCCGACCGCAACGAAGAAAATATAGCCCCACAGATGGACCCCGAAAATACTAAAGATCAGCCGCGTCGCCATATCCGAATACCGCTGGAAGAGAGGGCTCCAGTCGGACAAGTCCGTGTTCACCAATCCTCCAACATCATAGTGGGCAGGAAGATAATGCCCGATATAAAGCGGGCCGGGCAGATAATAGCCCAGCGCCGAAGGCAGGAAAAAAAATAGACAGGCCAGCGCTATCTTTCCGGCAGTCATGTGTTCGCGATACAATGCCAGTAAGATGGGCGGAAGAAAAAGAAAAGCCAGGACCACGGTCTCAGACCGGATATACGTGGCGATGCCCATGAGAAGACCCGAGAAATAGAACCATGCCGTTACTTTGTTGCGAAAATACCCAAACAGGAACCAGAGGCTCAGGAAAAAGAAGATCATGTTACTGTAGTCGTACAGGATCATGAAAGTATACGCATACACTTCCGGCGTCATCAGAAACAACAGCAGGAGAAGGCCGGCAACGATGGGGTGTAATTTTTCCTTCAGCGCGTGATAGAGGAAGATGGTAAAGCTGACAAAAACGGGACTCAGCCAAATCTGACCGAAAGGGAATCCGGCCATTTTGCAGATCAGCTGAAGGCTGATGAGATAGGGAGATTTGAATTGGTTGTTGGTCGTCGAAAGATCGACGTTAAAAAAAGAGTTGATCATCGAATGTTCACGGACGGCGAATTCGGCGATGGCTTCCGGGCCCGAAAGAGCGTCGCGTGACGTAGGCGGAAGATAATAACATCTCCAGATACTAACGATTGCGAAGAACGCAAAGATGGCCAGGAAAGGGATTTCATAAGGAGACAATCGGAACGGGGGCGGTTTCAACGACCGGCGGAAAGCCGTGAAGCCTTCCCGGCGGATGCGAAGAATGCTGGGCGTGTTCAGAGCCGCCGCAGCCAGGATCAGGACTCCGAAGACGGCGACAGGCGTGAGCGGGATAAAGAGCAGCTGCATAAGGAAAGGGACCACCGATGCAACGGCCACGCCGAGCAGGACGGAAAGCGTGATCATATAAGCAGTCTTCAACCGCAGCCTGAACAACGTCAGCACGCCATAACCGGCGACCAGGTAATACAGGACTAAGAGCACATAAGAGATAAGCAGCATTGGGTTTATAATATTGGGGTAAATTTTCTATAGTACGCCAGGATCTGCTGCAATTGTGCCGGGTTATGGATCGCCTCAAGCGCCACGCCTTTCTTCGTCACTCTAACCAGGTAGTTGGCTCTGCCGACATCCGGCGAGTTGGTCCAAACGCCTTCGAGGCCGGTATAATAGTAAAACACGGCCGGCTCCGGAGCCTTGACATTCGGATAGATGTGCAGCGAGTCACGGTAATAACTGTTGGGCTCGAAGAGAATAACCGGATTGGAAAGATGCTTGCTTTCCACCGCCTGCTTTACGCTAATAGAAATCACATAGGAAATACCATATCTGCTCTTTCGGATCCCGGCCGCGTCAAGGGTGTCGTCCTTCTCCGTCAGGAAATCACTCCAATACTTAACGGGTTTCGAATTGAACCACGTGGGGTAGTATCCCGCATTCAGCACGACCAAAATCAGGAGAAAGGAAATAACAGTTAATATAAGGCTCTTCATGGTAGTAGAATATTAAACCAGATCGTTCTTCCGTAACCGCTCAATAGCAAAGTCCACTGCCCGGGCGGTCATGGCCATATAAGTCAAGGAAGGATTCTGTGTAGACGTGGAGGTCATACAGGCTCCATCCGTCACAAAAACATTTTTACAGGCGTGCAGCTGGTGCCATTCATTGAGCAACGAGGTCTTTGGGTCTTTACCCATCCGAACTCCGCCCATTTCATGGATATCCAGACCCGGAGCTTGTCCCGAATCGCTCGTCTTGATATTGGTAAACCCTGCGGCGGAATACATCTCCGTCATTTGCTTAAAGAAGTCCTTCAGCATTTTCTCATCATTATCATCATAGCTGATAGCGATCTTCAGCTGGGGGATGCCCCAGTTATCCCGGAGGACAGGGTCCAGGCTGACCTGGTTGGTTGCTTTGGGGATCGTCTCCCCCATCATGTGAGAGCCTACACGCCAAGGTCCAAGCTTCCCGCCGGAAAGATGTTGTTTTAATGCCAGCCCCACCCCGTCGGTCGGGTGATCGAAGGATCGGAAAGCGGAAAATCCGGCGGCATAGCCGCGGAGGAAATCGGCATCCTTGTCGGGATGGAAGAGATTGCGGAAGCGGGGAATATAGGCGGCTGTCGGGCGCCGGCCGTCTGTCGTTCGGTCCGGGAATCCGTCGTACTCCGCGGAGATATGCCCGCGATAATTATGGAAAGCCACATATTTACCCAATAGCCCGTTGTCGTTGCCCAGGCCATGGGGAAAACGGCCGGAGATAGAATTCAACAGGATCAGATTGGTGTTCAGCGACCCGGCGTTCACAAAAATGACCGGTGCATAATACTCGAATATTTCTTTGGAATGGGCATCGACGACGCGGACACCGGTTGCACTTCCCTTCTTATCGTCATATAAGATAGAATGCACAACGGAGAATGGCCGGAGGGTGAGGTTGCCCGTTTTTTCCGCCCAGGGGATGGTCGTGGAATTGCTGTTGTAGTAACCACCGAACGGGCAGCCGCGTTGGCACAGGTTCCTTTTCTGACACTGACCTCTCCCCTGCTGGAGGTGCAGGGCCGTCGGTTCAGTGAGGTGGGCGCAGCGACCGTAGATGACCGGGCGATCCTTGTACTTCTTACGGACGAAATCGGCAAAATAGGTCTCCACACAGGTCAGCTCCAGCGGTGGCAGAAATTCCCCGTCCGGCAATTGGGGCAGGCCGTCCTTGTTGCCGGAAATACCCACGAATTTTTCAACATAGCTATACCACGGAGCAAGATCCTTATAGCGAATGGGCCAATCGGTAGCATACCCGTCCCTGGCCGGGCCTTCAAAATCAAAATCACTCCAGCGCTGGGTCTGGCGGGCCCACATGATCGACTTGCCGCCAACCTGGTAGCCGCGGATCCAATCGAAAGGCCGCTCCTGGACATAAGGGTGATCCGTATCCTTTACAAAAAAATGCATGGCGTCCTCACGGAAAGCATAACACCGGCTGACAGAAGGATTAGCCTCGCGAACAGACTCCGGGATCTCACCCCGGTGCTCGAATTCCCAGGGCATCATGTTGGTCGTCGGATAGTCTTTGATGTGGCGGACATCCCGGCCTCTCTCAAGCACCAGGGTCTTGAAGCCTTTCTCAGTAAATTCTTTTGCAGCCCAGCCCCCGCTCATTCCCGAGCCGATGACTATTGCGTCAAAACGATTCTTCCCGATTGGATCTCCCATGACAAACGATTTAGACGTGCACACAGCCATGCCATCGGCCGGGCACCAATTCATATACCTGTACTTTGGTCAGAAAATATTGTGAGGAAGTGTAGGACAGGATTGTCAGCTTCCTGGCCGTCGAATAGAAAGACCTAAGCTCGTCCCCCGGAATCTGCTTGTTTCCGACCGCGGTCAGAATCATCTCGCGCTGGATGCCGCCCGCTTCGATGAACGGTCCGCCGGTCATTTTGCGGGACGCCTCATCCAACTGCTTCAGCCCTTTGAAAAAGCTATCCTGATCCGTTTTGGAGGAACAGTCATCCAGCATCTTGAGTATAAATAGCGTTGCGCCTGTCTCCCTGGCGCCAGGGGTCTCCGTGGTCGGAATGAGCGTAGCCGTCAATGCATCAAGTGTTCGCTGCCCGGCGTCGTTCACCGTAAAATTATTTAGCACCAGATCCGGCTTGGAGTGTTTGCCCGAGCAGGCAGGCAAAAAGACGATGCCGGCTGATGCGAACGTCAATTGCCGGATGGCGGTCCGTCTGTTGATGGTCATCGATAGGCTGATTTTGCGCCGTGCCGTCCCCGACCCGGCTTCGTTCAGCCGGAAGATAAGACTTTTCAGGCAATCTTTTTGACCGTAACCAGTCGCTCCTCCTGGGGAAAAACCGCACGGTCCATAGGAACCGGTTCGTCGCGATAAAAGAGGGATTTGATCATCAGCCAGCCCGTCTCGATCATGATCTTGAGGTCCAGCTGAAAGTTAACATTGCGGACATAATATGAGTCCCATTGATATCGCCGCAGGATACTCTCGAAGCTGGCGGCGGGGCCGCGATAGCCTCTGACCTGGGAGAGGCCGGTAATACCGGGGCGGGCCATATTCCGGAAATTATAGTTGGAGACGAGGTTGGAGAATTCCTGGGTATCTTTCAACATGTGCGGCCGTGGTCCTACAATGCTCATCTGCCCCACCAGGACATTTATAAACTGAGGGATCTCATCGAGACAGGTGTTGCGGAGGAACGAGCCAACACGGGTGACGCGGGGATCGTTCCTCGAAGCCCGGCGGGTATCGGCGTCATCGTTGACATACATCGTCCTGAACTTATAGCACCAGAAGGTCTTGCCAAGGAAGCCTACTCTCTTCTGTCGGAACAGAACGGGGCCTTTTGAATCGAGCTTGATCAATAGAACAACGATCGGGAAGAGCCAGGGAAAGACGAGCAGGATGACGATCAGGGAAGTGAGCACATCCATAAACCTTTTGTATACCAAATAATTATAGCGTTCGTTCCAATATTCACGGATAAATTTCCAGTTTCCTTTTTCCCAAGTTTCCGGATAATAAACGGGCGATTCAACAATAGTGCTCTGCATGTTACGAAGGATTGGTTATATTCTCTTTATTAAACTCCTCGATCGTCTTATCTCTCCTTTAGCAATAACGATGCCATTGGAGCGGCGGCGAGCGATCGTTGGTCCGATAAAGCGACTGGTCGTTGGCAAAACAAGCTGATCTTCCGGGCATTGACAAACGCTGCTATCAAAACGTTGCATGCTACAATGCAATTGTTAAACTAAAACAAGCGTTCACATGTGTCGACCGGTCTCCACGTTGAAACTCTGTGTGGACGCGCTATCCGGGCAATCGTTAACAAGGGACGGAATAAGTTAAAGATTAGTTAAGAACATTCTTCGGCTCGATCCATTCCTTTCCAAGAGTCATGTCTGAAAGGTCTTCGATTGCGACGATCTTGCTGAAGAGATAAGAAAGGGTCTGCGCAGCGGTCAGGTGCATAATACGCAGATCCAGCCAGAAGCCGGCATTGCGTACATAGAACGCATCCCACTGATACCGGCGGAAGATCTGTTCGAAGTTGAGTGCCGGCCCGCGATAACCCTTGACCTGAGCGAGGCCGGTGATGCCGGGTTTCATCAGGTTGCGGAATTTATAAGAATCCACTACGCGGGAGAAATTGATGCAATCATTATACATATGGGGCCGGGGCCCGACGATGCTCATTTGACCGGCAAGTACATTCAGGAATTGAGGCAGTTCATCCAGATTGGAATGACGAAGGAAACTGCCCATCCGGGTGATGCGGGGATCGCCTTCGGTAGCCTGCCTGGTATCGGCTTCCGAATTGAGATGCATCGTACGGAATTTAAGACAGGGGAATGAACGGCCAAGGAAACCAACCCGTTTCTGCACGAAGAAAACCGGGCCTTTGGAATCCAATTTGATCAGAAGGAAGAGAATGGGGAAAAGCCAACTGAGTACAAACACCAGTACCAGGACCGAAACCGCAACATCAACTATTCTTTTGCCAAGCAGATAGGATTGCCTTTGACTAATATACGCTCTGAAATCGACCGAACTCTTTTCTTTTTTATTCACTTCCTTCAATGTGGTTTTTCCGATACTTGTGGATCCTGTCATACGAACAAAGGTTTAACAAAATTTGCCTTCCAAATCTAATGCTCTATTAACCAATTAATTACATCAAAAAGATTCCATCCTGCCTCCTTTGACCTCTCTCAGCCTAGATCGTTTAAACAGCCGCCGCGTTGTACAGCAGTTTTTTTCTGGGGATTACCCGGCCACCTCAAGATTGCGGAAATGCCTGAATTTCCACTCAATAACACATTTTCATACAGCTTATTGCGCGGGAAAAATGAAATTTTTCAGATGTGTGCTAACCCGGGCGCAAAATAACGAAAAGTTCACCGATTGCGCAAATAAAGGCTGCTGAAAGAGTTACCAACTGACGAAAGACTGACCGCGACCGTTGAACAGGCAACCGATGAAAATTTGAGCGCGTTTACCGCTATATGGCTATACCGATTGTCGCAGAGTCGCCGGAAAACCAATTTCTGGCCGGAATTCCCGCCGGAATCCCCACCGGAATCCCCGCCGGGATCTCCACCGGAAGCTGGACCGAATTTTTGCCGGATCGCCCGATGAAAATCGGCATCCTGGGTACACGGGGTATTCCGAATACTTATGGAGGGTTCGAGCAATTTGCCCAATATCTCTCGGTTGGCCTCATGCGGCGCGGGCATTCGGTTTGGGTATACAATTCGAGTAATCATCCCTACCGGGAAAAAGATTACCATGGGGTACACATCATTCACTGCAGCGATTGGGAGAACAGGATCGGAACAGCCGGGCAATTTGTCTATGATTACAATTGTCTGATGGACGCCCGGAAAAGGGAATTTGACGTGCTGCTGCAGCTGGGGTATACCAGTAATTCCATCTTCCATTCCATCTGGCCGGGAAAGGCGCTGAATGTGGTCAATATGGACGGATTGGAATGGAAGCGGACCAAGTACAGCCGGATGGTCCAGAAATTCCTGCTGCATGCTGAACGTTGGGCGGCCCGCCATGGGCATGTGCTGGTCGCAGACAATCTCGGCATCCGGGACTATATCGAAAAGAAATATCGCCGGCCGGCCACTTATATTCCCTATGGCGCGGATATCCCTGACAGTTATGAGACCGGTCACCTGGGCCGCTGGGGGTTGAAGCCCGGCGGGTATTTTCTGCTGGTGGCCAGGATGGAGCCGGAGAACAATATCGAGCTGATCATCCGAGCCTGGCTGGCGACGGGAAAAAGGAAGCCACTCATGCTGATCGGTGACGCGGGCAACGGTTTCGGGAGCTATCTTCGCAAGACCTACCGGGATGAAAAGCTGCTGTTTGCCGGCGCGATTTACGAGCCCGGGACGATCAATGCGCTTCGACATTATTCGTCCTTGTACCTGCACGGTCATTCTGTCGGCGGGACCAATCCGTCACTGCTGGAAGCGATGGCTTGCGGCTGTACGATCGCGGCACACGATAATTCGTTCAACAGGGAGATCCTTGGAAATGAGGCCTGCTATTTTGCAACCCGGGAGGACTTGACTGCGCTCCTGGGATGGCCGCCATACAGCGACCAGACCAGCGGCTGGAAGCAATTGAATGCAGAGAAGATCCTTACCCGGTATTCCTGGGATAAAGTGATCGATCGCTACCTGCAGCTTTTCATGGAAAACGTACCGGCATGACCCCATCGAATATCCAGCCGGATGACTATATCTCCTTCTCCGGTCTCCGAACTTTCCTGGGCGGCCTCTTTCGCTTTTTCTTCAAATGCTGCCGCCTGGCCGCCGACAGCGTCCGGAACCGACTATGGCTGGTAATCACGGGAACCCTGCTCGGCGGGTCCTTAGGATGGCTGTACCACACGGTTTCCGGTCAAAAGTACAAAGTATCCATGCTCGTCCAATACCGTGCGTTGGATAAGATGATCTATCGGGATATCGTAAGCGACCTCAACCAAATGATCGTATACGGATCGAGAGGGCAGGTTGCAGCCCAATTGGGGGTTTCGCTACCCCTCATCGAGAGGGTAAACAAGCTGGGGACCGCCGACCTGAACGGCAAGCCGTTGACAGACCAAACGATTTTGAACTTTCCGATCTTCGAGATCACCGCAGAACTGCGGTCTCCCCTTGGCGCCGATAGTCTGGGCAACGCGCTGATCGGCTACATCAACAGTCTCCCTTATCTATATGGGGAGATTGGAGAGCAAAGGAAAATTCGGGAGGACCGACTGAGCTTTATCCAGAAACAATTGGCGAATATCGATTCACTAAAGAAGAATAATCTCCCCGACCCTGCCTCCATCTACCGGCAATCCTATTCCCTCGACAGCCTTAGGGCGGCGATCCGCAGCTACCTCATTCACGGCGACAGAGCGATTTCGGAGATCACCGGCTTCCGGGCAGCGGACAAGCCGCAGTCGGCGCCGGCCGCGTTT
>DATMLR010000291.1:0-2279 GCA_035570015.1 Puia sp. | reverse complement strand
ACTGAACAGGATCATCACATACAACACTGACTTGGGGTAATGCATCTTTAAGGTCCCCGTCAACCCCTGCGAGGTCACCATTCCTATGCGCGCGGCCATCCCCTGGACCGCTGCCATTAACGGAAAGGTCAGCAAGGCCGTCCACAACGTAGAAAGACCGAACATGGCGCCGGCCTGTGCGTAGGTAACGATCCCCGAAGGATCGTCATCACTCGCCCCGGTGACCAGACCGGGACCCAATATCTTTAGGAATTTCTTTACCCTGGAGCGGCGGACAGGCTTGCGTCGGGTTGAAGGCGTAAGGGTTGCAGACATCAGTTAGTAGTAAGATTAGAGTTGTTCGAGGTTGACGTTCTTATTTCTGTTGTCGTTGAACTGCTCATTAAGATTATAGGCCGCGCTGATCAACGCCATATGCGTGAAGGCCTGCGGGAAATTCCCCAAATGCTCTCCTTCAAAACCCAATTGTTCCGAATACAAACCCAGATGATTCGCATAGCCCAGCATCTTCTCGAAATAATACCGCGCCTTCTCCAGCTGACCCGATCGCGACAAACATTCCACATACCAAAATGTACACATAGAGAAGGTGCCCTCCCGGCTGATAAAGCCATCCGGAGCGGCTACCTCCGGCCGGTAGCGGTAGACCAGCGAATCGGTCACCAGTTCCTCCTCGATCCGCTTCAGCGAAGACAGGAAGCGAGGGTCCTTAGGGCTGATAAAACGCATCAGCGGCATCAGCAGGCTGGAAGCGTCCACCGTTTCCGATCCCGGATACTGCATAAAAGCCTGCTTCTTCTCATCCCAGAAGTCCCGGTAAATACTGTCATATATCTTGTCCCGCACTTCCTTCAATTTCCCGTTACGCGGGAACGACCGCATCGTCGCCAACTTCGTCGCGCGGTCAAGCGCCACCCAGCAGGATAACCGTGAATACAGGAATTTCTGCCTGCCCCCTCTTACCTCCCAGATGCCGTCATCCGGCTGGTCCCAATTGTCGGCCAGCCAGTCCATCTGCTTTTCAATATCCTTCCAGAAATCGTAGGAGATCGGCTCGCCGTACTTGTTATAAAGATAGACGGAATCCATCAGCTCGCCATAAATATCCAACTGAAGCTGCTTGTAGGCGTCGTTCCCCACCCGCACCGGCGACGAGCCCATGTAGCCCTCAAATTGATCCAGTTCGCATTCCTCTAATTGACGAGTGCCGTCAATAGAATACATGATACCTAACCGTTCATCGTCTTTGATCTTCCGGAAGAGCTGCTCCACCCAGGTCATAAACGACCCGGCCTCCTTCGTATAGCCAAGCCGGATCAGGGAATACACCGTAAAAGAAGCATCGCGGATCCAGGTATACCGATAATCCCAGTTCCGCTTGCCGCCGATACTCTCGGGCAGCCCGAACGTAGGCGCGGCAATGATCGATCCATATTCGCAGGAAGACAACAGTTTCAGCAGGAGCGCCGACCGGTTGACGATCTCCAGCCACCGGCCTTTGTAGGTGCTCCGGCTCATCCAGTCTTTCCAGTAGTTGATGGTCCGGCGAAGACATTCCGTCACATATTGGGAAAAATTCTCTCCTGCCACTTCCATGTTGGCCTCACTCTCCAGGAGGAAGTCGGCCCGGTCACCGGCTTTTAGGGTAAATTCCGCCCCGGCGTCCACACCGTTGACGGCGATCGGTACCGTGCCCCGCAGCCGGAGCGATAATCCATCGGGGCCATCCACCCGAAATACAACCTCCTGATCACCCCTCCGGACAACTGAATGATCCTTTTTTGCGTATTCAAATCGGGGGCGGCATTGCAGCTGGTATCTAACCTCTCCCCTTACGGTGGTAACCCGGCGAATCAGCCTTTTTTCGCCGCTGGGGTCCACCGGCATAAAGTCGGTTACCTCTCCAACCCCTTCTGAAGACAGGAAACGCGTGAGCAGCACATTCGTGTCCGGAAGATACAATTGCTTGGTTTTCATCTCCTTGAACTCTGGACTGACGCTGTAGCTTCCCCCTTTTTTGTCATCCAGCAACGCGGCAAAGACGCTCGGGGAATCGAATCGTGGGAAACACATGAAATCGATAGAACCATTAAGACCGACCAGCGCGATGGTATTCAGGTCGCCGATAATGCCATAATTCTCGATGGGTTGGTAGCTCACGAGGTTTATTGGAAGGCTGGACAAAAACCATTCCGCAAGCTTGGCAGATATTTTGTATAAAGTAATCTAGCTTTTATCAAAGTTGACTTTTTACCATAACCCGACATGAAAAAACATAC
>DATMLR010000290.1:0-8574 GCA_035570015.1 Puia sp. | reverse complement strand
GACTGGAAGGAAAGTTATGATACTGCGATCGGAAGGGTCATGGCTTCGCAGATCGAGGCGGAGTAGGTCGGGGCGGATCGGACGGCGGAATAGAACGAAGCCAATTCAGCAGGGGCTTTTCCACCCATCGATAGAAAACCAGCGAACCGGCTACTGCGATCACCGCATGGATGGGTATCAGGGCATCTGCATTGAGGAAGAAACCTACGCGCAGATAGAGTGCAGCTATCAATCCCAAGACGAGCAGGTGAAACAGATAGATAGAATATGAAGCATCGCCGAGCAGAAGAATGGCCCGGTGACGGAAGAGTCGGGGGGATGCGCCGGTCTTTTCCAGGAAAACGCAGCCGGCAACGACGAGGGCGGCAGCGCTTCCCCAACAAATAGCGTGGAGATACCGGAGGGGCGGCGGCGGCGCCGGCACAGCCTGACTGTCGCCAAAGCCCGTAAGCATAAAAAGCAGGCCGAGCACAATGCCCGGCACCAGCAGGCAGAGGGCGAACTTTCTCCCCGGGGACCATCGCCGATAGATAATACCGACGGCTACCCCCAGCAGGAACTCCCACAGCAGCGGGTCCGTATAGAAAATCGCCAATCCGGTAAGGTCACTGCGAAGCAGCCAGCCAAGAAGGCTAAGGCCGGCGAGGCAGCAACATAGTATCCGTCCTTTTCTTTGGGCACGCAACAGGATAAGCAGGAAGAATAGCAGGTAAAAGAACCACTCGAAGGAGAGGGTCCAGGCCTGGGAAATGGCGCGGGCGGGATCGCCGGGCAATGGAAGCAGGATGGTCCATGACAGCAATTGCCAGCCGGTGACCGGAGGGCGCTGATGCCGTAGCAGCGAGGGTATCCAGGTAATCACCGTGAGAAGAACGGCCGCATAATATGCCGGGTTGATCCTGCGGAACCGGTGCCAGAGGAATGAAAAGGCCGGGATGCGGCCGTTCAGCCGTTCGGCGGAGAGATAGATTATAAAACCTGAAATGACGAAGAAGAGGTCAACGCCGAAGGTAGCCATTGAAATAAACACGGGAGTGCGTAGCTGCCAGCTGGGGGCGAAGATGGCCATCTGGGCAACACTATGCGTATATACGACCAGGAGGGCGGCAAAGGCCCGCAGCATTTGTATGGAATTCAATTTCATGGCCTTTCCTATATTTGTAAATATATGAACAGATTTATAGTGGTAACGGGAGCGGCGGGATTTATCGGAAGCGATCTCGTGGGCTACCTGAACGAAATGGGGTATAATGACCTTATCCTGGTTGACGAGTTCGGGGATGCGGCGAAGGAGCCCAACCTGGAAGGGAAGGAGTTTACGGCGAAAATAGAGCGGGAAGTCTTCTTCGATTGGTTAAAGGAGAACAAACCGGCCTTGTCGTTCGTATTTCATATCGGCGCCCGGACCGACACGACGGAATTCGACTATGCCATCCATGAACGGCTCAACGTCGAATATTCCAAAAAAATCTGGACCTGGTGTACAGCGTATAGTGTGCCGCTGGTCTATGCCTCTTCGGCCGCGACCTATGGGGCGGGGGAACTGGGCTATGACGACAGGCATGACCTGCCGTTTGAACTGAAGCCGTTAAACCCCTATGGGATATCGAAGAATGAGTTTGATAAATGGGCATTGCAACAGAAGGCTACGCCACCCTTCTGGGCCGGGTTGAAATTCTTCAACGTCTATGGCCCGAATGAATATCACAAGGGCCGGATGGCCAGCGTGATTTACCATTCCTTTCATCAGATCAGAAAGGATGGGGAAGTGCGGTTGTTCAAATCCCACCGTCCGGACTTTAAAGACGGGCAGCAGCTGCGGGACTTTGTGTACGTCAAGGATGTCGTCAAGGTTTGTTATTGGTTAATGAAGCACCAGCCGGTATCGGGCATTTATAATTTGGGTACCGGGAAGGCCCGGTCTTTCGAAGACCTGGTGAAGGCTACATACGGCGGCCTCGATCTGCCACCCAAAATCCGGTACATCGATATGCCGGAAGATATCCGGGACAAGTATCAATATTTTACCGAGGCGAATATGAATAAATTGAGGTCGGCCGGGTATAGTGATCCATTCTACAGCCTGGAGGAGGGCGTGGATGAATACGTAAGATATTATTTGGCTAAATCAGCATTTCTATGAACAAGAAGATTGCGATCATCGGTGGCGGCAATTTGGGAACGGCCATTGCAGAAGGGCTGATACAGAGCGGTTTCGTCCAACCGAAACATATTTTGATCACCAAACGGAACATCCGGACGCTGAACGAGCTGGAGCGGAGCGGTGTGCTCGTGAGCGATAAGAATGAGGAGGCGGTCCGGTATGCAGACCTGGTGATGCTGGCGGTCAAGCCTTATCAGGTGAATGATATCCTGCGGTCGCTGAAAGAGGAGTTCAGAGCGGAAACGCATGTGCTGGTGTCTGTGGTGACGGGTGTTTCAATCGACCAGATCGCGGCGCAGTTGGGTACGAAGATCCCGATCGTCCGTGCGATGCCGAATACGGCGATCGCTATTCAGGAAAGTATGACCTGTGTGGCGGCGAGAAACGTGAGCGAGGAGAAGTTGCAGTATGTGTTTGACATTTTTGGGCAGTTGGGAAAGACGGTGCGGATCGATGAGAAGCTGATGGATGCGGCTACTGTGCTGGGGGCATGCGGGACAGCGTTTGCGATGCGATATATCCGGGCGAATATCCAGGGCGGGATCGAGATTGGGTTCGATGCCGCTACAGCCAACCTGATTGCCGCGCAGACGGTGAAGGGGGCGGCGGAGTTGCTGTTGAAACGGGGTACGCATCCGGAGCAGGAGATCGACAAGGTGACGACGCCGAAGGGGTGTACGATCGCAGGCTTGAATGAAATGGAGCACAAGGGGTTTAGTTCGTCATTGATCAAGGGGCTGGTGACGAGTTACGAAAAAATCGCGAAGGATTGAGGGCGGCGGGAATAACAAAATTTCAATAAATATTTCCGGTGTCCATATCGATGATATAGAGACAATGACGTTCGGTGTGGCCGCCAAACGTTCCTGGAGCCGGGGTAAGTTCATCCGGCTCAATCCCATAAAAACAAAAAGAGTTTCCTGCTTTTCGGAGTGGCTTTAATAATCCGTCCTGCATCAGGAAAACCTGTCGGCCATCGCAGCAGCCCCAGGCGTTGTGCGTATAATAAGAAGTTCCATCGCCACCTTTAAGGTAAATGGCAAGGGCGCCGTTATTTTTTTTGATTTCAAAATCACGAATGGAGGGAGCGTTGTCTCTGAATTCTTCAAAACTGGCATAAACGCCGCGGCTTAGTGTCGGGCTATTGAAAATGGGTACAGTGAATCGGGTTTGGTTGAACCGTTGAATGTCGTCCCAGGCGATCCATTTGACGGAACTCTCTTTCCGGGCGGCAGCCAGTGCGGCGTTCTCTGTCAGTTCTTCAAGCAGGGCTACCAGCTCTTTTTCCCAGCCGTTGTAGGTGCATTTAACGGTGTTATAGGTGACGTTGGCGGTAGCTTGCAGGGTATCGATCCGCACCAGGGGAAGAAATCGATTGTCTCTGCGGGCGTACACTTCCGCCTTCAGGCGAATATGCGTCTTCTCCGGCTGCGGTCCCTGGCTGGCCGGTCGATAGGGATCGGCGACGGGGAAATAGGGATCGGTATCGGAAAGCCACAATTGGCGCAGGACGACCAGGGCCGTATCCGGGGCATCCGGATGGACAAAATACCGGTTAAGATAACGGGAAAGTTCCTGGGCTGCCGGGCCTGGGAAGGTGAGTTGCCGGTCGAACTTGTGACTATTCATAGGAAGATTACCATGGACGCCGATCCTGGCGGTGTCGGGACGTTCGTCGATGACTTCAAAATGACTGAAGGGCCTGAAGGCGTCGGGGGATGAGGGCGCGACGGGGTCATGGGGATCGTTCAGCCGGATAGTCAGTCTCCGAAGGGCCGATAAGCCCGCATCCGGTGAACCCGTCTCCGGAACCTGTGCGCCTGCACAGAGAGAAAGGCCGCAAAAGCTTATGAACAGTAAGGTAGGTTTCATGTTGGGTTAAGGGGGCGGATAGGTCAGTAAATGTCGCCGGTATCCATATCAATAAAGAAAATACTTCGCTGCTTATAATCGCGGTCGGTGATCTCGCTCAGGGAATTTAGGGTTGCGGTGGCTGCGGGAACATAAAAAGCTTTTCCTTGCTTCCAGGCAAGGCAGAGAATGCCGTCGCGCATTACGTAAATGTCTTTACCGTCGCAGTAGACCCAGGCTTCATGGTCATAGTAGGTGTTGCCGGATTCCCGGATATAGAGCACGCGTTCGTGATGCTCGAGCCTGACCTCAAAGTCCTGGATAGAGGGAGAATTGTTACGAAATTCCTCGAAGGTTGCGTAGACGCCCCGGGCTGGCCGGTCATCGTCAATCGGCGCATTGAAACGGGTGGCGTTGAACCGTCGGATGTCTTCGAGGCCGACCCGAGGGCTGCTTTCTTCTTTGGTGGGGGTCAGCCGGGTTGCGCTGTCGGCCAGATCATTTATAAGGAGCGCCAGATTAAGGCCCCATTCGTAATAGGGGGAGCGTTCCTCCAGAATACGTTTTTTCATAGCTGTCTGGAGGGTGTCATATCGGAGTACAGGGATGTAGCGGCCGTCGCGGATGGCATAGATCTCTGCCTTGAGGCGGATATGGGTCCGTTCGTGCCGGAGTTCGGGGTCGCGGACGTATTCCGCGCGATCATAATTGGCATCAGAAAGCCAGAGTGTCCGCAGGATAACGAGGGCGGTATAGGGTGCGGCGGGCCGCGAATAGCGGCGATTCAGGAAGTCCGCGATCTGACTGCCGGCGGACCGGGCAAAAATGAGCTGGCGGTCGTAATTACGTCCAAAATCAGGGACACAGGTATGGATGCCGATACGCCCCGTATCGGCCCGTTCGTCGATGACTTCAAAATGGCTGAAACCCGTATAAAGAGTCGGGTTTTCGGACACATTGGGGATATTGCGGAGCCGGATGGCAACAGCGTGCAGGGTTGACAAAGAGGGAGGCGATTGCGCACCCGCACGCAAAGCCAGGAAGAGCAGGGGGGTCAGTAGAGTACGGTAGTGCATAGCTTAAAAAGTCCACAACAAAATAGAAAAAAAATTCCCTTTTCTTAAATTATTTTTTATTGTATATGTAAGTGATTGTTAGTTCCTTAGATTCAACATTTTTGGGTGTGGTCATCGTAAAAACCCCATTTACGCGGGGTAAATTCCACTATTGGCCGCAAAATAATCCGATGCTATATTGCGTTCTAGAATTCCTATAATGTAATTTTGCCGGCATGGCATTAACCTTATCGAAGATAACTTTAATCCAATTTACCATGAAGAAAGGAAAGACCCTTACCGTGCTCGTACTCGTCCTTGAAATCGCCAGTATTGCCATCTTACACGCAGTAAAAATCAGCCAATCGGAAAAGACAGCCAGCAAAGAGATCTCTAAGAGCACTTCTCAAGAGCCTGTTGATGCCAAACAAAGACCAACTTATTCGCTTGCAGCGTTCCGGTAAATGGAAGGTACGCTGATAGAAAATGAATGAATGAGGGCCCGGCCGGTTGGCTGGGCTTTTTCGTTGGTCGGGGCCCCCACGGGCACCCTCGTTTTGATTGGATATTAGCTATTTATCCACATCGAGAAATACGCATTTCTCCATCAATATAAATTGATGTAGTTTTGTACGACCTCCTGGAATTTCCTTTTCACCAAACTGGGCGGAGCCCGGTTCGAAATCAATTCATTTTTCGGTTGGTCAAATTAATTAGCTGGGCTCATGCGCCGGTTGGCCGATGGTATTTGCAGCGGGGCGTGAGTCGTTGAATAGAGAGTGGGTCGCTAAGATATTGTATTCCGCCTATTGCCCGTATAACCAACAAAGCATTTAATAATAAATTAATTGACCATTACATGGCAAAGTATGTTTTTGTTACCGGTGGTGTAACGTCTTCTCTGGGTAAAGGGATCATTGCGGCTTCGCTGGCAAAGTTGTTGCAGGCAAGAGGCCTGCGGGTTACCATTCAGAAGTTCGATCCCTATATTAATGTCGATCCGGGGACGCTGAATCCTTATGAGCACGGGGAATGTTATGTAACGGAGGACGGCGCGGAGACCGACCTGGATCTTGGGCATTACGAGCGATTCCTGAACATCTATACTTCCCAGGCCAATAATGTGACGACCGGAAGGATCTATCAGACAGTGATCAACAAGGAACGGGAGGGCGCCTATCTGGGGAAGACGGTGCAGGTGATCCCGCACATTACGGACGAGATCAAACGGCGGATGTTGTTGTTGGGGCAAGGCAATCAATGGGACATCATTATTACTGAACTGGGCGGTACGGTGGGTGACATCGAGTCGCTGCCTTTCATCGAAGCTGTCCGGCAACTGCAGTGGGAAATGCCGGAGGAGGATTGCGTTGTGCTCCACCTGACCCTGATCCCTTATCTGAAGGCGGCGAAGGAACTAAAGACAAAGCCTACGCAGCACAGTGTAAAGTTGTTAAGCCAGGAGGGAGTTCATCCGGATGTCATCGTGTGCCGGACGGAGGAGCCCCTGTCGCCGGATATCCGCAAGAAAATCGCGCTCTTTTGCAATGTCAAGCTGGAGGCGGTGATTGAGGCCGCGGATGCGCCGACCATTTATGAAGTCCCGCTGACGATGATGCGGGAAAAGCTGGACCTGATCGTGCTAAAGAAGCTGAATATCGTGAATTATCACGAGCCTGATCTGACGCGCTGGAAGGAGTTCCTGGACAAGCTGAAATACCCGAAGAGTAAAGTGACGATCGGGCTGATCGGAAAATACATTGAGTTGCAGGATGCCTACAAATCTATCCTGGAGTCATTTGTGCATGCGGGCGCCATGAATGACTGCAAGGTTCAGGTAGTGAATGTGCATAGTGAGTTCATTACGGCGGATAATGTGGCGGAGAAACTGGGCAACCTGGATGGATTGGTGGTGGCGCCAGGTTTTGGGCATCGGGGCGTGGAAGGGAAGATTGTTGCCGTGAAGTATGCGCGGGAGAACAGGCTGCCTTTTTTTGGTATTTGCCTGGGGATGCAGATGGCGGTCATTGAATATGCCCGGAATGTCCTGGGTTGGAAGGACGCGCATTCTACGGAGATGGACGTTCATACGTCGCATCCGGTGATCGACCTGATGGAACAGCAGAAGAAGGTAACGGCAAAGGGGGGAACGATGCGGCTGGGGGCCTATTCTTGCAGTCTGAAAGAGGGCAGCCTGGCCTCGCAGATATATAGCGGTCAGTCGCTGATCAGCGAACGGCACCGGCACCGCTGGGAGTTTAACAATGCTTATCTCCGGCAATTTCAGGAGGCGGGGATGCTGCCCAGCGGGACCAATCCGGAGAGCGGACTAGTCGAGATTGTCGAGTTACCTTCGCATCCTTTCTTTATCGGGGTACAGTATCATCCGGAGCTAAAGAGTACGGTTGAGAACCCGCAGCCTATTTTTGTGCATTTTATCCGGGCCGCCAAGGAATTTGCGGACGCCAAGAATGCGGTGAAGAACCCCCTTCTGCAGAGTGAAATGATTTAGCCTACGGCGGCGAGGCGAGATGCAATCGCCGATCGGACGGGCGATCTGCGGGCTAAATCGCGGGTTTGGCCGGTGAGACGCGTGCGCTGTGCGTGCAAACTGCTATATTTGCACTTCTTATTAAATGGACAATCATGGGAATGGATCGCAATACGGTAATTGGATTTGTGTTGCTGGGGGTTTTGTTATTTATCTATCTTTTTCTTTCCACCAAGAGTTCGCATGAGCTGGAGGCCCAGCGGAAGAGGGCCGAGGACAGCATTGCTCTCGTCAAGGCAAAGCAGGAGGCTGCGGCCCGGGTGCGGGATACATCAAAGACTGTGGTACAGGTCGGTCCCGACACGGCGACGGGTTTCAATAAAGCTGAACGCGGTGTCGAGCAATTGACCACAATAGAAAATGAAGTTATCCGAGTGGTCTTCAGCAACAAGGGAGGCCAGCCGGTGGAGGTATCCCTGAAGCAGTTCAACGCATACGACAGCTCGTCTGTGAAGCTGATTGCACCGGGGACGGAAAACCGGTTGATGTACAGCATCAATACGGGCCAGAATATGACAGCCAATATCTCGGACCTGTATTTCGATTCGGCTCAGGTGGTAAAGAATGCGGATGGGAGCCAAACGGTTAGTTATCATCTGCCTACGCCCGCAGGCGAGTCGCTGGTTCATCAGTTCACGGTCCGGCCGAATGCTTATATGGTGGGTTGGGATGTGGCGATCGGCAATCCAGGAGCATTATTTTATCAGAATAGTTTTATTCTTTCCTGGCGAACGCAGTTGGACAAAACGCAGCGGAACGGTAGCTATGAGCGGCGGCTTGGTAGTGTCGGCTACTATGAGAATGACGGAGGATTTGATTATATGGTCGCTAAGACGGAGCGGTCGCTGGAGAGGCCGGTGCAATGGGTGGCGGTGTCGCAGCAGTTCTTCAATACGACCTTGGTCGCGAAGAACGGGTTCAGCTCCGGGATGATCCACCTTGCCAAGGAGACG
>DATMLR010000289.1:0-13436 GCA_035570015.1 Puia sp. | reverse complement strand
GGGTGCTCCCGGCGGCGGTCCCATCCTGGGCTGAATCATCGTATCTACCAGGATACTGACCGTCCCCGACGAGACATTCGTCGTATACACGCGCTTCCCGTTGGGCGTCACATAGATCATATGCGTCCTGTCCTGACCGGTTCCCAGGACCAGGTCTGTTTGGCCCGTAGCGGGATCGTAACGTCCGATGGCCTTTGAACCTTCCGCGGTATACCACACCTTGCCGCCTTCAAATACCACCCCGTGCGGACCGAACAGCGGCTTCGTATCGTAGCTTGGCAGCGCCTTAAGCCCGACAAGGTCGAGGATATCCAGCTCATGCAAGCTGCCGCCGCCGTAAATCGTCACATAAGCTCTGGTGCCGTCCGCCGACGCGATAACCTCATGCGGATCGGTCCCCACCGGCAGGCGGGCGATCACTTTGAGACTTGCCGGATCAACGATCGCCAGGGTATGATCGGTCTTGGAAAGCGCCAGCAGCATGCGCTGCGGGGACGTTTGCGCCCAACCCGGGATTACCCCGAAGAAGCCTATCACGATCCCCGCCAGCCGAACAATGTTTATTTTTTTTGTAGTCATATTAATTCGTTTTCCGCTTCGGCATGACCAGGCTGTCCGCCGGATACTTTGCCTTGATTTCGGCTTTGACGCTCTCGCACCAGCTGATCAGCGTTTGTTTATCTGCTTCACTGAGCCGGGCGTTGTGATGGATCATCGTATAGGTATCCAGCGGCATATCGCCGTTGTTGAGCTGCTCGATGCAGTCATCCATCTTCTTAAACTGCCAGGCGATCCGCCGCCCCGTAAAATCATCGAGATTGAAATGCCGCTTGCCTTCTTTGATATGATTGTTGAGCCACCAACCCACCGGCTGGACTTCCGCATACCAGGGATAGACGGTCTTATTGGAATGGCAATCCGCACAGGAAGTCTCCAGGATTTTACTTACATCCGCCGGGATAGGATAGAGGGTGGCCATGGCTCGGGTGCTTTCGGCAGAGAGATTTTTGGCGGGCCGGACGAACTGGATAATGATAAATAGCGCGAAAAGGACGAGTAGTATTTTCCGGAACATGTGGCGATTGATTTCGCACAAAGATATCGGAAACGGAACAACCCCGAACCTCGCCGCGAACAACCGGGAAAATGATGCGGTCAACCCGAAAAATTATTGGAATAAAGGAATCATTATTGGATTAAAGGAACCGCTCGATGGCAAAGTTTTTGATGAACAATTGAAAACCACGCCCCGAATGGATAATTATTCCCCAGTTTCCGCCATCCGCGGGCTGCTGGACAGCCAGGCCGCAGCCATCTGCAACCGGGATATTGCAGCGGCTACGGCCAACTATGCTTTTGACGTCCTAATATTTGATGTCGTAGGCCCCCTGCAGCAACCAAAAGGGAATTCGACGGTCAGGAACCGCCTGCAGGAGTGGATGGGAACCTTTTCGGGGGATGCCCCAGTCTTGTTCGAGATCACCGACCCAACGATTGAAGCATCGGAAGATCGGGGCTTTTCCCATTCCCTGAATCATGTTCGTGCTTCGCTTGGGAGCGGCGGGATATTGGATATGTATTGGCGTGAAACCCTGGGCTGGCAAAAGATCAATGGCGAGTGGAAAATCGTGCATGCACACTCTTCCGTGCCGTTCAATCCCTCCACGGGAATGGCGTCGACCGGGCTTAAGCCGGCTTAGGCCTTCACCGTCGTCTTATAGACCGACCAGCTTTCATTACCTACTGCCTTCAGGACGACTACCTTATCAGCATTTTCCAGCGTGATGACAAAACCTTTCTCATCCGCATTATGATACCCGAAGAGATCGGTCACCCAATATCCCGCATATGACTTCCTGACCTGCGCCCGCAGCCGCTCCGGCAAGGTGGTTGTGGAAAGGTTGGTGGCAACCCCCATCAAGTCGCCGTTATCGGCATAGAATGCGAACAGGGTCCGGCCCCAATCTTCGAAAGTGGCCTTGAAGAAGTTCTTTCCTTCTTCCCACCGTACGTCCATGGCATTCGTAAACTGCTGGCTGAATTCCGATTCCACATTTGCCGGAACAGCATCTGCTGAATTCGGGGTCGCGGCATAAATGCTGCCGGTAAGGCCGAGCATCGTAACGGCGAAGGTGATCATTGTCTTTTTCATGTCTTTTAATTTTATATAGTCTTGTATTTTTTTTTGACGATACAAAACTATATCGGCTTTCGGGCATTTTTCGGCAAATGCTGCCAACCGGGAAAATTTTGCGTCCAACGCCGGTTTTCGGTCCGGAAGCCCGATTGGGGAACGCCGTCGTCAGCCAATATCTACTCGACATTATAAAGTCTCGCCAGCTCAAAGAAATCACGCAAATTGTCTACACCCAGCTTTTCAAGGATTCGCCCTTTGATCGTCGAAACGGAGGATGATTTTAGATTTAGCCGGTTGGCCACTTCGGAAGTGGCCTCGCCCAGCAGCAAATGATGCGTTACCTCCCATTCCCGCGGGCTGAGGGCGGCAAAAGGATTCTCCATCAATTCCTTTTTTATTCGCCGCTGACGGCTATAGAAGAAGTCCGTGAGGATCGTTGTGGTTTCGGTTTCCGTTTGTTCCTTGGATAAATAGTCATGTACCCCTTGCTGGGCGAGCGCCCTCTCAAAAGCGCTGGTCGGTTTGCTGGAGAAGACCAGGATTCGCACCTCCGGGTATAAGCGCTTGATGGCAGGTAGAATTTCCAGGGCGCTGCCGTCGCTCAGCCCGATATCCAGGATCAGATGCGTGTAAGGTTTTGCCTTCAGCTCGTTCATTACGTTGCTGCAACTGGTGACGCTATGTACGTCGGTAAAGCCGAATTCCAGCTCAATGGACCGCCGTAGACCTTTGGAGATCATAATATGGTCGTCGGCAACCAAAATAAGCGGTTTCAGCATCTAATTAAGTATTTGCGTTTTTTGATCCGCACCCTCATACCGGTGCGGGTATCTGTCGGTCTCCCTGGTTGACCATTCGATATTGGCAATCATCTGTACTTCTAACGCGCGGATGTACTTTTCAACCATTACATTTGTCGCCTCATCGAAGTGAGTAGCCGCCTTTGACCCTGCAATAAATTCCCGGACCAGATTATCGTGATAGTTTGCCGTCGCCCGGATCGCTTCCTGGATACTTAAGTGATATTTCCTCCGCATCACTCCGACGAGATTGTATTCCCCTGCGTTTTGCGATTCCTCACTCTCTTTACCCAGCGAGAATAAATCATTGGCAAAGCAAACGCAATTCCGGCTTAGCAGGGTCAACCGGCTAACCGCCGGATCGGAATAGATTTCTTCCGGCAATTCAATCCTTCCGGATACTTCCAGGGAATCGGTGGAAAGATGCGCAGCGCCAAGGTACTGCCGGATCCGGACATAGTCTTCAAAGGTGGGCAGCATTCCGAGCAGGACGTTTTTGAATTGCCAGTAGAGCCCATCGAACATTTGATTGATGCAGCAGATGATTTTCCCTTGCCAGGCAGGAGTGCTCCGCATGACCAGCCGCGCCCAAAGGTCTGAAAGCGCAGCAAGGACAGGGTTTTCATCCACCGAATACCTGTCGTCGTCGGTCAGCACGCCCATAAAAGCTCGCCGGAATTCATCAAATGACGAATTGTCCTTAATTACGTCGTTGTCGTCAAAACTGTCATCCACAATAAAAAGCAGGGTATAAAGGTCGCACCAGGCGCACAGGTTTATAAAATCACAATCCGGGAACGTCCTGGCTAAAAATAGCGGGAGCTTGTTCTGTTGGTATCGTTTGAATGTTTGCAAGTTGTCAACCAATTTAAAGTCGAGGATCCACTGTAAGGTGTGTTCTTCAAGCGCTTTTACATCGGGGTGAATACGCGAAACGAAGGGGCAATACAATGCCGGGATTGTATACAAGTTCATAGCAAAAGGTTTATTTCGCCCTCAAGATAGGGTTTCCTGCTGCACTACGACTGCGGGCTGATGGACGGCGGTTAGCGGAATTCCTACGGCAAACATCGTTCCTTCCTTTCCGCTCGTCACTTCGATCTGTCCGCGCAGGGCGTGGACATGTTCTTTAACGATGTATAGTCCCAAACCCAGGCCTTCAGGATTGGTGCTGGTAAAGGCTTCGAAGATCCGGGTGGGATCGGCAATCCCTTCGCCGCAGTCCTGCACCCTGAAAACCAAATCAGGAGAGGCTTTCACGGTCACGGTTATTTCGGAATCATTGGGCGAGAACTTGATCGCGTTGTGCAACAGGTTCGTGTAAATGTGCCGGATCTTGATGTCATCGGTTATGATATGGCGGGGCAGCGATTTGTCAAAGCGGCCGTTGATGCGGATATTTTTTTCGCTGGCTAAATACCGGTAGACTTCTGTCGTGTTGCCAAACAAGATCCTGGCGTCAAAACAATTTTTACGGTTGGGGGTATTGATGCCCACCTGGATCTTTTCGTATTCCAGGATGTTGTCAATAATATTTTGGGAGATATCGCAGCTGGTCTGCAGGTCGTTCACGATCGTCTCCAGCTCCTTTGAATGGACCGGCTCCACTCGCTTTTTGAGGATGTTGATGATTGCAAAAATGGATTTGAACGACACGCGCATTTCATGACTGGCGTTTGAAATGAATTTGTCCTTGTTCTCACTTTCCGATTCCTTCTGACGTGCATACTCCCTGATCTGGTTGAGCAGCGTGCGATAATTTTTTGAATACAGATGGTAGGAACAGATGATCAACAATAAGATAGCGACGTAAGCGGCCCATTTTTGCAAATTTCCCTGCGCGGCCGTTACTTCGATCGAGCGAATGTACTGATGCTGGTCGTTCAGTTCAAGGAATACCAAAATGGAAACAGCCAACCCCCCACAGAACAGCCGTAGGTTCCATTTATTGAACATGAAGAGGCTTATCGCCATGAGATAGGGGACCATCAGAACTGCGTTGACGGATCGGCCAAACAGACAACCATAATAAAGCGTGGCAAAGCTGATGACAACATAAACAACCAGGCTTGCAGCCATGCTCCGGCCCCGGTGATTCAACAGGAAGGCCAATACCACGGGGAAGGGCTTGACGATGATGCCGGCCAGAATCCAGGGATTGTGCGAAATGAAATACACAAAAGGTCCGATGCAAATGTCTACGCCGATGATTGACAGGGCCATCAGGTTGACCCCGCGGATAACTCGCTTCTGCGGATCGTTATCGTGTAAGGTTGTCGATCCGGTATTGACGGCAGCTTGCAGCCAGGTGGTTAGCTTGGTCATATAAAATAAGGTTAATTGGGTTAACCTAAATTACACTTACGGACGGGTATTTCATTCAACCATCGTCGGCGGCGGAAACGATCAATTTGCTATTGATTGATCCTGAGATACTTGAGAAATACCCAGAAACCTTGTGCAAATCTTTTTCTGACTACCAAATATCTAAATTTCAATCCATTGAATGATGATCTAGGGACAAAAACGGCGTTTGTTGGTGCCAGTATGGAACTTTTTTCTACAAATCATTGCATCGTGCGGGAATATCTTTGATTCAAATAGGATAAGGTTTAATGGTTATGGTATTTGATTAGTGCGGTGCTACCCCCCTCAGGCACTTAAAAGGAAGAGGGATTCCGAGTTCTGATTTAATCTTTAGGTCAGGGGGAGTAGCTATCTCCCTGATCTTTTTTTGGGCCATTCCGTTGAACTGCTTACTTGAAATTCCGTGCCTCCGGGAAAAGACTGGCCTGCTCACGCTCATCCACCGCAGCCGGCGTCAGTCCCGTCAGCAGCCGGTTCAAATTATGACACCGTTGCACGATCACATGCACCACCTCTTTCTCGATCTGCAAATGTCCCTCCGCCAGAAGTACCTTCGCCCCGAGGATCTCTTTGCGAAATTGTTCGAACAGGCTCGCCCACACAATCAGATTGAACTGCCCGGTTTCATCTTCCAGGGTAATGAAACACACGCCGCTGGCCGTCCCCGGCCGTTGTCTCACCAGCACCAACCCCGCGACTTTGACGAACTGCCCGTTCCTTCGCGTCATTAGCTCTGCGGCGGAGATCGCCCCCAGGTTGCGGAGCCGTTCCCGAATAAATTGCACCGGATGGGCCTTCAGCGACAAGGACGTCGTCGCATAATCCTGGATGACATGTTCGGATAAAGCCATCTCCGGGAGGATAATTCCTGTTTCAGCGGCACTTTCCGATGCCGTGCCCCTGAAGAGGCCGATCGGCCGGTCCGCCAGTGCGGCTACCTCCCAGAGCGCCTGACGTCGGTCCATCCCAAGCGACCGGAACGCATCCGCATCGGCCAGTTTCTCCAGACACCCCACCGGCAGTCCGGCTTCCTGCAACGCATGCACCGTCGTATAGGGCTGCGTCCGCCCTGCGACCAGCAGCAGGATATCCTCTTCCTTCACGCCGTCGATCTGTCGGAATCCCAACCGCACCGTAAAATAGCGGTCCGCTTTCGCCTCGAGTGCGTTGTCCCACTGCGAATGATTAACGTCCGCGGGATGAAAGAAAACACCATGCTTCCGCGCATCGATTACCAGTTGCGCCGGCTGATAGAAGCCCATCGGCAGGCTGTTCAGCAGGGCGCAAACGAACACTTCCGGATAGTAGCACTTGATCCATGCCGAGATATAGACCAGTAGCGCGAAGCTCACCGCATGGCTCTCCGGAAAGCCATAGCTGCCGAACCCCTCGATTTGCCGGAATACCCGTTCCGCATACTCCGGCGTGTAGCCGTTGCCCGTCATCCCGTCGATCAGCTTCCGTTTGAATCGCGTGACCTGTCCGACAGCTTTGAATGTCGCCATTGACCGCCGAAGCTCGTCCGCTTCGGAAGGCGTGAACCCTGCCGCCACGATCGCGATCTTCATTGCCTGCTCCTGAAATAGCGGCACGCCGAGCGTCCGGCCCAGAATATCCTCCAACTCCTTCGATGGGAAACTGACCGGCTCTTCGCCGTTGCGACGGCGCAGATACGGATGGACCATATCCCCCTGGATCGGCCCGGGCCGGACGATCGCCACTTCAATGACCAGGTCATAGAAGGTCCTCGGACGTAAGCGCGGTAGCATCGACTGCTGGGCCCGCGACTCGATCTGGAATACGCCGATCGTATCTGCCGTGCTGACCATTTCGTAAACCGCGGGATCATCCTGCGGGATATTTCCAAGCGTCCAGCTCAGCCCGTAGTGCCGCTGGGCCAGATCGAAGGCCTTGCGGATACAAGTCAGCATCCCCAGCGCCAGCACATCGATCTTCAGAAATCCCAGCACGTCGATATCATCCTTGTTCCATTCGATATTCGTCCGGTCTTCCATCCGCGCGTTGAGGATCGGACAGAGGTCGCTAAGTTTTTCCCGCGTGATGACAAAGCCACCTGTATGCTGCCCAAGCTGCCGCGGGAAGCCGATATACTGCCGGGTCAGGTCCAGCACCTTTAGCAGCTGAGGATCGTGCGCGTCCAACCCTTGTTCCTCCACCCGCTCGTCGTTCAGCAGCTCATGATACTGCCAGACCGATTTGGCCAGGCGGTCTACCGTATCGGGCGATAGCCCCATCACTTTGCCTACGTCCCTTATCGCACCTTTCTGATGGACCTGCGTGACCGTAGCTACGATTGCGGCGTGGTCCCGGCCATATTTGGTATAGACATATTGCATGACCTCTTCACGCCGCTCATGCTCGAAGTCTACATCGATATCCGGCGGCTCATTGCGCGCCGCGGACAGGAACCGCTCGAAAAGCAGATCGAACTTTGTCGGGTCTACTGACGTTATCCCCAGACAATAGCACACCGTGGAATTGGCTGCTGACCCGCGGCCCTGGCACAGGATACCTTGTCCGCGGGCGAACCTGACGATATCATATACCGTAAGAAAATATGCCGGGTAGTTCATCTGTTCGATAAAAGCCAGCTCATGCCGGATACCGGCTTCGATATTCGGCGGGACCTTTTCCCCGAAAAGCTGCTGCGCTCCTTCCCGGGTCAGGTACGTCAGTTCCTCCATCGGAGTCCGGCCTTCACTGGTGATCTCTTCCGGGTAGACATACTTCAGGCTGTCAAGCGAAAACCGGCAGGCCTCCGCGATCTCCTGTGTACGGGCAATAGCGTTAGGATATTGCCGGAAGAGCCGCCGCATTTCAGCCTCGGGCTTCATGTAGCGCTCGGCGTTTGGATGCAGCCGGAATCCCGCCTCCCGGATCGTGCATTTCTCCCGGATACAGGTCAGCACATCCTGCAATTCCCGGCGGTCGGAATGATGATAATGGATGTCATTGGTTGCCACCAGTGGCATCTGTATTTCGGCGGCCGTTGCGGAAAGCCGATAGAGTTGTTTCGCATCGTCACCCCGGTAATAGCGGCAGGCAGCCAAGTAGCAGGTGCTCCCGAATGCCTCCCGATACTCGCGTGCCGCCGAATAGAAGGCCGTGTCGTAATCGAATAGCGGATTCAGCCGGTCCGGCGGTACCAGGAGGAAGATCATTCCGGGTGAATGCCGGTATACGTCTGCGCGGTACAAATGACATTCTCCTTTTTCGGCCCGAAGGTTTCCCAATGTTAGGAGCGCCGACAGCCGGGAATACGCATCCTGGTCCGTGGGCAGCGCCAGGAGGCTGGGGCCGTCCATCAAGTCCAGGCGACAGCCGGGAATAAAGCGGATGTTTGCTTTTTTTGCTTCGGCATGCGCCCGAACGATCCCTGCAAGCGTGTTACGGTCGGTAAGCGCCAGCGCGGAATGGCCGTGCGCCGCCGCTTGCTGCACCAGCTCCTCCGGATGCGAACCTCCGCGGAGGAAACTGAAATTGCTGGTTACCTGGAGTTCGGTATAGCTAGCCAAAGAATCCATGTAAATACCATTGTTTGGAATGATCACCCGTATAATGTCCCGAACGAAATAACCAATACCGCGCCCCCGTCTCATCTTCCACTACATAATAATCCCGATGTTGCGCTCCGTCCATCCACCACTCCTGCTCGATCCGCTCGGGTCCGTCGGCATGGACAATGGTATGTAGCTTTTCCCGATGCCGGAAATTCATCGGTGGATAATCGGGGATTGGGGCTGCGACTTCGATCCTCTCGGGTGCACTCAGCAGATGGATGGGGCGGGGACGGTTGGCCGGCCACACACCGGCGGGCTGATCTTCCAACCCGCGGGCCGGAGCGTAAGCACGCTCGGGCCAATAATGTTCGGCGGGCAAATAGCGGTGGATCAACCCCGGCCCCAGCTTGTTGCTGATGCGGTCTGCGAGTTCGGCGAAGCGGGGATCATCCGGACCACAAGCCCCCGTCCAAAGTGTCTTTTGCAGGGGCGACACGTCTTCGGTTTTCGGTGCGTCGATCGTGAACAGCTCGATACCCAGCCCAGGCTCGAAATCCCTGATCTTTCCTTCAAACAGGCGGAACAGATGGGGCGCATGATTGGATCCCCGGTTGGTGCCGATGTGCGCTTGCATCAGCCGGCCATCGATGCGCCAGGCTTTGAAAACGGCTTCCCGCAGCCCCTTCCCATCCTGCTGCAGCCTTCCGCAGAGCATTTCCAGCAGCCGCTCGAGGGCAATGGCTATCCCTCCTGCTGTTCCGATGGGCTCCAGGCAGGGGAGCCGCTCGTGGTAGGGGACGGGTTGCTCTACAGACAAAAGCTGCTCTTCTTCGACGCCGAAGGCCTGATCCAGCCGCAGCAGCAGTTCGGGGCCCAGCCGGCGCTGAAGTGCGCGTCGCGGGATCCGGGCTATGGGACCGATCCTGATCAGTCCCAGCTTTTGCAGCCGGTCCAGCAGCTCCGGCGCAAGACGAAGCGCGGCCGGGTGAAGGTCAAGCATCACGGCTGTCGCCTGGCCCGGAGGGACGATCCGAGCCTCCCGCCCGCAGCCGGAAGAGGACATTGAATACCGGGCCACCGCCCATGCCGCGCCGATGGTATCGGCCATGCCTCCGCGAACATCATATCCCTGGGCACGAAGGCGGTAGAGAATCTGGGTAAGATACGCTTCTTCGCCACCCCACAGGTGGTCACAACCCGTCGTCTCGAGGATCAGCCCGTCGGGCGCATCGATCGCCGTTAAGGGACTATAACGGATACCCCAGACCGCCAGCGTCCGCAAGAGCCGCCCGGCCAGCCGTGGCGGCTCATCGATAACTTCCAGGGTAGGGTAGAGGACCCGGGCGTCGGCTACCACCATACCAACATCGATGCCTTCGTTTCGCGCAGGGGCGTTGACCCCTGTAATGATCTTCCGGCCATGATCGGGCACCGCCAGCACAAAGGGGATATCACGAAGCGCGGGACGGCGGATCGTCATATAATCCGTCGTCAAATGACGGAACCACAAGGAAAGAAATCGCCTGCTCATATTATCCGGTTCTTCTTCTTTGCTCTTCCACCTGCAACCGTGCGGGTATATCGATCGAATGAAATCTTCCCTCCCGCCACTCGAGCTCCCACCTTCCCGGCTGACCACCCCGCATCCGCAGCAGTTCCACGCTCCACCTGGGGAGCCCAACACCGGGCATGGCTGGCGCCGACTTTCCTCCCGGTAACGGCGTGATCTGCCACCGCGCCACCGTCGCGATCGGCTGCCTGTTCCGCGGCCGGTCCCGCAGCAGGAAACCCGTCACGCGGCTTTGCTCGACCGCCAGTTGAAACCGCCGCGACGCCAGGAAGCTCACCTCCCTGATCTCGCCCACCACGGCAGCCAGCCCTTCACATTTCAGCGCTTCCTCCACCGCCCACAATCCCTCCTTCTCCTTCCGGACGTCTACGAAGACCACGCGATCGGGTTCCACGCCATAAGCCTTCAGCGCCGGCGGATAGATGGTCCGCTGAGGCCCGATCCAAACACAAGCGCCCTCCCCGGTCATCAAGCGGCCAATTAGTGCGGCCACCCAGGCGCTCCCTGCCGCAGCTCCCTCCGGTCCATCGCTCAGCAGCTCATGCATGGCCCCCGTAGGGAATGCCCCTTGTGGAAACGCCGCCGCCACCGCCCCCAGGCCCATATCGACGGCGGCGGCGGACGGGGGCCTGAGCCCCTCCCTTAACAGGATCTCCTGGCGAAGCTGTTGGATAATATCGGGATGAACGGGTGACATGCGGAAGATAAAGATACTAAAATAATTAGTAAACATGCTAATTTTTTTTGACACATCCGGCGGCCAACTTGAATTAACTTTGATGCATTTTCAGAATATGGACAATCAACCCCTTATACAATTTATCCGAAGCAACATCCTGCATATCGCTCCACAGGAGGATACGATTGTCCATATCGCCTCCACCTTCGAACTTATCCAGCTCGAGAAAGGCGAATACCTGGTGAAACAAGGCAAAGTGGGGGGCTATTTCATCCTGCTCGAAGGCTATCTTCGCGCCTTCACGTTCACCGATAAAGGCGATGAAGTGACGACCTATTTTTATCCTCCTAACCGCGTGATCTTTGAAGCCGCGTCATTTTTTGGCGGCGGACCTTCTTCGGAAAATATCCAGGCCATCACTTCCTGCAAAGCTTTTCGTACCAGCTTTCAAACCCTTAACGAGATGTTCCATGCCTGGCCGGAGTTCAGGGAATTCGGCCGCAGCGTGCTGGTAAAGGAATTTGTGGCCTACAAACAACGGGTGCTCTCTATGATCAACAAGTCGGCGGAAGAACGATATGCCGACCTCATTAATAACCAACCCGAGTTGTTCCTGCACGCGCAGCTAAAACACATCGCTTCCTATCTCGGGATGACGGACACCTCGCTCAGCCGGATCAGACGGGAATTTGCGAAGAAATAAACTGTCAGAAAAAATAAACTGCCATTTGACAAGCCGCTTCTTGTCCCAGGGCAACCCCGGAATCGCGATAAGTCAGAACCTTTGCACCAAAGAAATAACCATGAGCACCCTTCCATTCTATATTCCGCTGGCCTTCGGGGTCAGCATCGTTCTGGCCCTCTATCTCTTCTACCGCGCATCAGGCCGTTCCCGCGGCTTCCTGCTACTGTCATTAGCCTGGATCACGTTGCAGGGCTTCGTGTCCTGGACCGGATTTTACGCCGCACCGGGAAAGCCCCTGCGGTTCCCGCTCTTGCTGATGCCGCCCGTTGTTCTGGGACTGATCTACAGCTATACTCCGAAAGGCAGGAGATTCTTTTCGACCTTGGATATCCGGTCGCTGACCCTCCTTCAATCCATCCGGCTGCTGGTCGAACCGGTCCTTTACTGGCTTGCCGTTTATCACCTCGTACCCAGGGCCATGACCTTTGAAGGGAAGAATTTCGACATCCTGACAGGGCTGACGATGCCGATCATTTACTACTTTGGCTTTGTCCGAAAGACATTACCTACTTGGCTCATAATCATATGGAATTGGATGGGGATCGTCTTGCTGGCTGTGGTTGTTTCAATCGGGGTGAGTTCGGCCCTTCATGCAGGACAGACGATCGCAGCTGCCAATGCCGGCGCCGGTCTTTCATCATTTGCGATCCAGCAATTTCCGTGGGCGCTCCTGCCGGGATTTCTCGTTCCTACCGCGTTCTTTGCACATGTCGCTTCACTCCGTCTCCTGGCAGGCAATGCGATCGGATCGCCGACGCCCGGCGTCCTATCTCAATGACCCGAATTTTCCCGTCCGGTATTCCTGCATCGCTGTCTCCAGTTCCGCTGTGGTATTCATCACAAAAGGTCCGTAATGCGCGATCGGCTCATGGATCGGTTCCCCGCTCAAGAGCAGCGCGACACTGTTCTCTTTCGTCCTGATTTCGATCTCTTCCCCTTCCTGCCCGAACACAACAAGATCATGCTCACCGATCACCCGGTCATTCACTTCCACGCTGCCTTTGACAACGAGCAATAGCGTATGATGCGAAGCAGGTATCCGCCCTTCGAACTTCCCGGAGCGATTCAGCCGCAGGTCCCATACATTAATCTCCGTAAACGTGTTGGCCGGCCCGCGCTGGCCCCCATATTCGCCCGCAATTACGTTGACCGTTCCGCCTTCGTCCGGCAAAACGACCTTCGTTATCCTGTCGGCGGTGATGGCCTGGTATTTCGGCGGAGTCTGTTTGTATTTCGCCGGCAGGTTCACCCACAACTGGATCATTTCGAAAGGGCCGCCCATTTTGGAATAGGATTCTTCGTGATATTCCTTGTGCAGCACCCCTGCTCCAGCTGTCATCCATTGGACATCGCCGGGATGGATCACCCCGCTGCTGCCGGTACTGTCATGATGCGCCACGCTGCCTTTATATACGATGGTCACCGTCTCAAAACCTTTATGGGGATGCACCCCTACACCCCGGATATGATCGGAAGGGCTGAAGTCGATCTCAGCGTTGAAATCCAGCAACAAGAAGGGACTGACTCGCCGCTGCGACAATTCCCGGTTGGGAAAATAATTGAATACCCTGAACCCGTCCCCGACCATCCCCGGCCCGGCAGACTGGGGAAATACGT
>DATMLR010000288.1:0-5022 GCA_035570015.1 Puia sp. | reverse complement strand
CCAGTTTGAAAACGTAATCCAACGCATGCAATATTTTGCCGGCGAATTGCTGTCCGGAAAGGATATCCTGTTGCAATTCGACGTTACCTCAAGCGCCCGGAACATCAAACTCGCGATGGATCAACGGAAAAATATCTACCTCATATTTAAAGAAGCAGTAAACAATGCCTACAAATACTCGAACGCCAAAACCGTCACCGTAAATATTACCGCCGGCGCAAACAGCTTACGGATGTCCATATCGGATGACGGAACCGGTTTTATCCCGTCCGAACCGTCTTTGCAGGGCAACGGGCTAAATAATATGAAATTCCGCTCCAAAGAAATTCATGCACAACTGCAAATTATTTCCCGGTTACGCGAAGGTACCCGGATCGATTTGACATTGCCGCTTAAACAGTCCTAAAAACCGACCGTCATGACAAACAACATCACCGTGGCTCTCTTTGAAGACAATTACCTGCTCCGCGACGGATATTTTCAGCTGATCAACGGAACCCCGGGTTTCGTCTGCGTCGGCGCCTACGACAGCGCAGCCGATCTCATCTTTAAGATCAAACACTCCAACCCCGCAGTAGTTCTCATGGATATAGACCTGCCCGGTATCGACGGCATTGAGGCGACCATCCTCATCAAAGAGAACTTCCCGCATATTCATATTGTCATGCAAACCGTTTTTGAAGACGAC
The DNA here is from genome assembly GCA_035570015.1 of Puia sp. Taxonomy (GTDB): domain Bacteria; phylum Bacteroidota; class Bacteroidia; order Chitinophagales; family Chitinophagaceae; genus Puia. Next base: position 4,334 of record DATMLR010000288.1, on the reverse strand, counting down.
GACAAGCTGTTCCGGGCCATCCAGGCCGGTGCCGAAGGTTATATCCTGAAAAAAACACCTCCCGCGAAAATATTGGAGGCGATCGCCGAAGTCTTCGGCGGGGGCGCCCCCATGACGCCAAGCATAGCAGCCAGAACCCTCCAGCTCTTCCGCTCGGGACTTAAACCCCTTCCAGACAGAGCGGAAACCAAACTCAACGACCGTCAAAAGGAGATCCTGGAATCCATCGTAAAAGGGCTGAGCTACAGGCTTATCGCCGAAAAATACTTTATCTCCATCGAAACGGTCCGTTACCACGTCAAAAATATCTATGAGATCCTCCAGGTGCACTCCCGCTTTGAATTGATCGCGAAGCGCGGGAAGCCCTGAACCCCCAACCCCAGGAACGCCTTCCCCCCACTCCCCAAACTACATCATCGGGTAGTCCAATCCAGGGATAAAAAACAGAGGTTTGCCATAAGTGGATAACCGCCTAAACTTATGAGAAAACTCCATTTCATTTTATTATTGGGATTGATCAGCACCTCATCGCCTGCCCAGACCGCAGGCAGCCTCCCGGCAACCCAATCCGACAGGGCCCGGGAGCTTTTTCAATCGATCCGCTCCGGCAGCACCGATGCCCTGGCGCAACAACTAAAAAATGGGGCTAATCCAAACGATACATTGGACCACTACTCCGCCCTGATGGCGGCAACCCTCAATGGGTCTATTGACCAAATGCGGCTCCTGATCGATCATGGCGCCAAGGTCAACTATGTCAATTCACTCGGCATCTCCGCGCTCTGGCTGGCCGTTCCCGACTGGGGAAAGACCGTGCTGCTGCTGAACCACGGCGCCAACCTGAATTTAAAAGTTGAAGGGTATGGCATTCTGGCAAAGCTGGCTGAGATGCCCGGAACGATCGACTTGTTCCACCTGCTCATTGAAAAAGGCGCCGACCTGAAGAAATGCGCCGCCGATAATTCTCTTGTCTATATCGCAGCCGGCTCGGGGGATACCGCCGTCCTGGGCTTTCTGCTCCGAAGCGGGTTTCGCGCAAATGATACGGTCTCCTATGGAGATTACCCGATAAATTCCGCCCTGAATTATCGCAGTTTCGCTACACTCAAAATGCTGGTGGATAGCGGCGCCGACGCAAATGTCCATCCCATCATCGTCTTCGCCCTGCCGGCGACTGTCGGCTTTACTCCGCTGATGATTGCCGCCGTAAGCAACGATAAGCCCTCCTTTCTCTATCTGCTGGCACACGGCGCCGACCCGAATCTGAAAAATAAAAACGGGTTTACTGCCCTTATGTTGCTGGAAGCAGCCGAAACAGATGACCCCGAAATGACGCTTGCCTTGCTGCAACATGGCGCTGACCCGGCCGCAAGAGCACCGGACGGCTCGAATGCTTACTATTTTGCGGCTAAAAAAGGTAATACGAAATCAGTAGAAATCCTGAAAAAATATGAACCGAAATAAACGCCCCCACTTAACCCGCGCTGCAGGAACTGTCCTTCTCTTATCCTCGATCATTATTCTACTGAGCGCGCTGGCCGGCTGGATGAACAGACCCCCGCTCGCTGATCCAAAAGTTGTCGAACGCTCGGCTGCGAAGGGCCTTCTACTTTTGCAAAAAAGCGGTTACACATTTATAAACCGAAATAAGGTCCACTGTGTATCTTGTCATCACAACACCCTGACATCGATGGCTGCCGAACTGGCAAAACAGAAAGGGCTCCGGGTGGTCGATTCGCTCGCCGTCCAACGTACAAAATCAATGGAATATTCCCTCGGACTAGGTGCGAATCCAAATCTGATCAACGAGTTTCTGCCCGTCAATTTCGCCACCCCCTATATTCTGCTGGGCTTGAATGCCGAAAACTACCCGCCCAGCTTCATTACCGATATTTCCGTCGATTACCTTATCACCCAGGCGAAGCCGGATGGCTCTTTCCTGGCAGAATCGGGACGCCCACCACTGGAAACGGGCGATATTCATTTGACTGCATTGGCGATCCGCGCGATACAGTTGTATGCTTCCCCGGCCAAGGCAAATAAGGTAAATGAAATGACCGCCCGAACAAGGCATTGGCTGGAGACAACAAACCCTTCACAACAACAGGAGCTGGTCTTCAAGTTACTGGGTATGCACTGGTGCGGAAGCAATCCCGACCAAAAAAGAAAAGTTGCTGAAACACTTATCTCCCTGCAAAACGCAGATGGCGGCTGGTCTCAGCTTCCCACGATGAGCAGCGATGCCTATGCCACCGGACAAACCTTGTACGCCCTGTTTGAATCCGGAATGATTCCACCGCTCGATCCTGTATACCAAAAAGGGCTTACCTATCTGCTAAAATCGCAAGATGAAACCGGCGCATGGATAGTACAAACACGAGCCTATGCCATACAACCCTTCGTTAACAGTGACTTTCCACCTTACGACGAGAACCAGTTCATCTCGGCCGCAGCTTCGAACTGGGCAGTGATGGCTCTATTGAACGCATTACCCGACAAGCCCGCCAGCCCGTAGACAATCCCGGCTTACATCGCCACAATACTCACCGCACACCCGCCCCCCGGCGCCAGCGGCAGCACCAGTTGATCCTCACTCCCAACCGTCCGCGTCTCGATCAAATAAGCCTCCGGATTACTCTTCCAATCCGCTCCCGGCGCATCCTTATACAAAACCGCCTTATATTTCCTTCCCTTATCCAAAAATCCAAGCGAAACCTCTGCCACTCGTGCATGCTCATCCGTGATCGCCCCCAGGAACCAGTTCTCCGTCCCCTTCCCCTTCCGCGCGATCGTAACATAATCCCCCGGCTCCGCCTCCAGTATCTTCGTATCATCCCAATCCACCGGCACATCCCGGATGAACTGGAACGCATCGTCATGCGCCGCATAATTCTCGGGCAGATCGGCCGCCATCTGCAGAGGACTATACATCGTCACATACAGCGCCAGCTGCTTCGCCAGCGTCGTATGCACCTGCCGGCCGGGCACATTCGAATACCCCTGTATCTTGAAGATTCCCGGCGTATAATCCATCGGCCCGCCCATCAGCCGCGTAAAGGGCAGAATAGTTTCATGATCCGGGGCATTCCCGTCGGCAAACGCATTGTACTCATTTCCCCGCGCCGCCTCACACGCCAGCCAGTTGGGCCAGGTCCGCTGCAATCCCGTTGGTCGCATTGGTTCATGCACATCTATCATGATATGATTCTCCGCCATCTTCCTCACCGTATAGAGGTAATGATTGTCCATCCATTGCCCGTCATGATGCTCTCCCCGCGGGATGATCTTCCCAACATATCCCGTTTTGACCGCCACATAACCCCATCGCCGCATGAACGATATAGCCGTATCTAATTGCCGCTCATAATTCGTTGCCGACCCTGACGTCTCGTTATGCATGATCATCGCCACCCCCTTCGACCGCGCATACTCCGTGATCGCCCGAACATCGAAATCCGGATACGGCGTCACGAAATCGAATACATTTTCCTTCCAGTTCCCAAACCAATCCTCCCAACCCACATTCCACCCCTCCACCAATACCCCGCCGATATGATTGGCCGCCGCAAAATCAATATACCGCTTCACATTCGCCGTATTGGCCCCATGCCGCCCATTCGGGATCAACGCCCCCGACGCCGTCAGGCTATCCGGATAATCGGAATAGTTCCAGGTGCTCTTCCCCGTTTGCATCTCCCACCAGACGCCGACAAACTTCGTCGGGTGGATCCAGTCCGTGCTCGTCAGCTTCGAAGGCTCATTCAAATTCAGGATCGTCTTCGACACCAGAATATCCGCCGCTTTGTCGCTGACCAGGACCGTCCTCCATGGAGTATGACCAGGCGCATGCAGATACGCTTTATTGCCCACCGCATCCGGCACCAACGCCGACGTCAGCGTCAAGCTCGCCCGATCCACATGCAGCTGCATCGCCGGATAGTTGACCTCCGCCGCCTCATGGATATTCAGGTATAAGCCGTCCGTGGTCTTCATCATCAGCGGCGTTTGTACCGAATACCGGTCCGGCGCCACGCGCACCGCAATCGCAGTTGAGGCCGCCACGAGCGCCGCATTGTCAACCTCGCTGACCTTCGAAGTCGTATACGGATATTCATTACTGTCATAGTCGCCCGGGATCCAGAAAGTCTTGTGATCCCCCGTCAAATGGAACTGTGTCAACTCATCGGACACCACGAAATATTTCAGCCCCGGCTGCCGCGGGAACTCATACCGGAAAGCCACCCCGTCCCCGAATACCCTGAACACCACATCCAGCAGCCGGCCCGAGCCCGAGCCGCCCCCGCTCCCCCCCGCGCCCCCCTGCCGCAGATGCA
>DATMLR010000287.1:0-9677 GCA_035570015.1 Puia sp. | reverse complement strand
TTCTAATTATGGCGAAATCGCCGCAATTAGGCATCCGGTGAAAAACCACGCACCCGCACTCGTCCAAACACCGACCCCCAATACTGGAGTGACCGCAGGGGCGCCCGACACCGGTGTGACCCCAGGGGCGCCCGATATCGGTGTTACTGCAGGGGCGCCCGATACCGGAGTGACGGCTGTGGCGCTGATCCCGCCGGCCCGCCGCCAGCTTCGCATTGCCTACCTCAACGAGCTTGGCAAAGACCCCGGTCCGGCCGCGGAGCCCTCCTTTCGCCGCCCCGCCTTCCTGCGGTTGGGCGCCGCCGGCGACTGGACGACCACCGCCTCGAACACTTCTACCATAAAGATTGACTTGTTTCCACACAATCACTGACACGATATGCAAAAGACCACATTCGCCCTGCTCGGCCTCCTGTTGAGCATCGCAGGCAACCTCTGCGCACAGAAGACGACTCAACCTTCCCCCGGAGACGGGCTTTTCGAAGCCCCTGCGAACAGCATCGGCATCAACTATCGGATCAACCTCGGCGCCGGTAATATCCTGCAGATCGACCTTGCGAACGGTTATGACTTGCACCGGGATGGCCTGGCGAATATCGACTCGATCCTGAACCGTTTCCTGGATGACATGCGGGCCTTCCGCGATTCGATTGGCGATCCCCTGACCGTCAAACATATCGACTATCTCCTGGATACCTCCGGCAAGCCCAAGCTGCGCATCCGCCAATACCACCCCGTTGCTTCCAGCTTCCTGCTGGATCGCGGCGGACCTTCGATCCTTCGGGTGGAGCAGGATACCATCCGTATCCTCATCGTTACCGCTGTGCCGCCCCGATATCCGGGCAGAGCGATCAAGGGTCTCCGCTATGACCGGTTTTGCTTTTTCGTCAACCATTATGGAGAATTGGAATCTTATGCTGCGAAAGGCCTCAACGCGTGGACACAGCTTATCACCTCCAACCCTCTCCCGAAACATCCTTACCGATGTCCCTTTTGCTATACTTACCGCGACTCGACCATCTCCAGCCGCACCACGCAGGCGAATGGACTTGGATTCGGAGCAAGCGTCGCCGTGCAGAACTACAAGAGCTACTTCGCGCCGGCTTTCACCGTGGGTGGCAGGGTTCACCTGGCCCGCGACGACGACCGGTATATTATCGGCGCATCCTGGGAGCCCATCTTCCTCTTCGCGCCGGATCCCCAGGGACACCTGGAAACCTACCGGAATGACTTTGTCGTGGCGAGCTTCACCCATTTCGGCCCGTCGGGTTACCTGAAGGGTACGAACCTCAACCTTGTCCCCGACGCTTCTCTTGGGTACCTCTTTCATAGCCAGGGAGCCTTCTTCGACAAACAATCCTTTCGGCTGACCATCGGTTCCGTTTATCTCAACCAGCGATCTATTCGTATCGAACCCGCGCTATTTTTCGATCATTTCTTTAAAGGGGTGACACCCGGGCTCAGACTGAGCATTGGCGGCTTCTGATCGTAATTTGTCTCATTTCGCGTGCGGGTCAAAAAAACACGGAAACACTCCGTGGAACGCCGGGATCGCGCCGATACCGGACGATTTATCTCATAAATCCCTCAGTTAGCGCGGTTTTGGCATTAAATTCGCCTATTTTTGCGGCGAACCAATTAACAAATCTGGTTTGTTGACTTATATTTGCCACGATTCCTACTCTGATCGCATGTCCATCCGCGGGAGTTGGAATGATCTTTTTTAAAAAAAATATTACTATGAAGCTTAAACAATCGTTGCTCTTCGCTTTTGTCGCTGTATTCCTGTTCTCATGCGTAAGTACAAAGAAATTCAAAGCGGAAGTAGCAAAGAATGACTCGCTAACCGCCGCAAACGCCAAGCTGGCGGCAGACCTCAAGAATTGTAACGACCTCACCGCCTCCGACGCGACCGCCAAAGCCGCTCTTCAGAAGCAGCTCGACGATCTGCAGAAACAGCTCGATCTCGCCAGGCAGAACCACGACGCCACCCTCAAGCAACTGGAGAACCTTTCCCTCATCTCCAGCTCGCAGGCTGAAAGCATCAAGAAATCCCTGGATAACATCGGGGCAAAGGATCTCTACATCGAAAACCTGCAGGCAGCACTGGCCCACAAAGACTCTCTGAACATGGCCCTCGTAATGAACCTCAAAGGAGCACTCGCAGACGTCAACGACCAGGATATCAATATCAAGATCGATAAGGACGTCGTCTATATCGATATCTCCGACAAGCTCCTGTTCAATAGCGGCAAATGGGACGTAACACCGGCCGCCAAGGTCGTCCTCGGAAAGGTCGCCACCGTCCTGAAAGCTCAGCCCGATATCGAGTTCATGGTTGAAGGTCATACGGATACGAAACCCTATGATCATCCCGGCCCGATCAAGGATAACTGGGACCTCAGTACTAAACGCGCCACCTCGGTCATTCGCATCCTGCAGAAGGAATACGGTCTTGATCCGGCTCATATGACGGCCGCCGGTCGCGGGGAATACCTGCCCATCGCCGCCAACGATACCAACGAAGGCCGTGCCGCCAACCGTCGCACCCGTATCGTGATCCTGCCGCAGCTGGATCAGTTCTTCAAGCTGCTCGAACACAAATAGTTCAAAAGATAATAAGATCAAGCCGCCTCCCCCGGGGAAGCGGCTTTTTTTTGCCAACCGCTATCATTTTATCCGCCATTATTCGTTAAGGAGGGGGAATCCGGCTTCTGAAACCTAAGAGAACCATATTTGCGGGCATCGCCCTTTTTGTAGCATTCTGTGTAACCTGTCGCGCAGGGGGTCAACCTCCGCTTGCCCGTCGTGGGCTGATCGATCTCCGGAACCAGAATTTGTTTGATAACTCGCTGTCACTTAATGGTGAATGGGGGTTTTACTGGAACCGCCTTCTTCCCCCGGACAGCCTTTCGGGGCTGCCCCCTGCTTACGTCCCGTACCCCGTTCTGTGGCAAGACCTCACCGTGGATGGCGCCAAAATCCCTACCGAAGGCTACGCCACCTATACCCTTACTGTACTTCTTCCCCATAAACGTCCCCGCATCGGCCTTGAAATCCCGGATACCTATTGCGCATTCAAGCTCTATGTCAACGGCGTTCTCCAGGCCCAGGACGGGGTTCCGGCGACCACGCGCGAGAAAGCCAAGCCGTACTGGGCCACCCGGAATGTTGCGCTTCCTCCCGGTGAGCCGGATACTCTCCGTTTCGTGATGCAGATCGCGAATTTCTGGCACGCCCGCGGCGGCCCATATAAGGATATCCTCATCGGCGATAAAGACGTTCTATTCCTCAAGAAGAACCGAGACATCTCCTACGATTTCCTGATGGCCGGCTGTATGTTTATGGGCGGTCTTTTCTTCCTTGCCCTTTTCGTCTTCAGCAGTCACGACAAAACGATCCTCTACTTTTCGCTGTTTTGTATCGTCTTCAGCTACCGGATGGTCGGCACTCAGCACTACGCCCTCCACCTGCTGTTCACCAATTTGGATTGGTTCCTTACCATCCGCGTCGAATACATTTCTCTTTCTCTGGCCATGGCCTTCTTCTGCGCCTATACCCGCAAGCTTTATCCCGACGATATCATCCCGGTTATCACCAGGGCGCTGATCTGGCTTTGTCTGGCCTATAGTGTGCTCGTTCTCGTCATGCCCACCCCGGTCTTCACCCGCATCCTGATCGGCTTTCTCAGCATGATGTTCTTTACGATCGCCTATTCCATGTATGTCTTCCTCCGCGCCGCGCGGCACCGGCGGAGTGGTTCGGTCTTCGCCCTCTTAAGTACAGGGGTGATGCTCTTCATCGGAATGATCATGAACCTCCACTATTTCGGATTCATTTCCGATTGGCGGGCTGTCCTCTTTATCTCGTATATCACCTTCTTCTTCCTTCAATCCCTCGCCTTGTCCCATCGCTTCGCCCGCAACTTCCAGCAGGCAACCTGGCAAGCCCAGCAAGGACTGCGGACAAAATCGGAATTTCTCTCCACCATGTCGCATGAGATCCGGACACCGCTAAATGCGGTCATCGGGATGACCCATCTGATGCTCCGCAACGACCCCCGGTCGGATCAGAAGGAAGACCTCGGCGTGCTGCTCTTTTCCGCCAATAATCTGCTATCGATCGTCAACAATATCCTCGATTATAATAAGATCGAAGAAGGGAAGATCGGGTTCGAGAACATTCCCATGGACCTGGCTGGTATCGCCAGAAATATCGTCGCCGGCCTTAAGAATGCCGCCGATGAGCGCGGTATCATGCTTCGTGCCGAACTCGACCCCCGGCTGGACCGAAAAGTCATGGGCGACCCGACCCGAACCAGTCAGGTCATCAATAACCTGGTCCATAACGCCGTGAAGTTTACAAAGGTCGGGTCTGTGCGGGTATTCATCACCGTTGATTCCATGGAACAAGACCGCGTCACCGTGACGGTGAAGGTAGAGGACACCGGGATCGGCATCCCGCTGGAAAAACAGGGCATTATCTTCGATCGGTTTACTCAGGCCGATTCATCCACCTCCCGCAGTTATGGCGGCACCGGCCTTGGCCTGGCGATCACCAGGAAGATCCTGGAGCTGCAGGGCGTGACTCTGAGGCTGCAAAGCGAGCCCGGAAAAGGCTCCAATTTTTATTTTACGCAAACCTTCACTACGACTGAAGAACCGGCTGGAGAAGGCCGCGACGCACTGCCGGCAGCCGAAACCGAACAGCTGCTCCGCGGCATCCATATCCTGCTGGTGGAAGATAACCCCCTCAACGTACTGGTGGCCCAGACCATGCTGGAGAACAACGGCGCCACGGTAGACGTGGCTGTCAACGGTGCGGAAGCGCTCGATAAGTTGGACGCCCAGTCCCATCAGCTCATTCTGATGGACCTCCATATGCCGGTCATGGATGGCTATGAGGCCACCATCCTGCTTCGCAAACGCGGCGAAACGCTTCCCATTATTGCCCTGACTGCCAGCACCCCCAAGGAGGTCGAAAGCGATGCCTTTGCCGCCGGACTTGATGACGTCGTCGTAAAACCATTCAGCCCCGACGAACTGTATCGCGTGATTCTGCAACATGTGCAGCCGACTTCTATATCATGACGGTCCACAATCCACAAAGAATACACAAACAGCCATAGCTACGGTAACATAACAGAATATTCACATTGTGGTAACATAATTGCAAGAACTTTCGGCTAAATCAATGATCATGTCCACGACAATCTTAGCGGATTTGACGAGGGAACTGCTCAACAGCGGGGTCTTTAGCCATCTTCCGGACGAGGAGATCGCCCGGCTGCACTGGATAATCCTGCGCGTTCAGCAGAAGGAGGAACTACCGCTCCAGCCCTTGCTGACCTATTGGTACCGGGGAGACTATTACACTTCCAACGCCTCTCCCCGCCTGCTGCAGCAATGCAACGAGTACCTGCAGCGAATGGGTCAGCCCCTCATTGACGTCTACGGCGAAGAGTTCTACGAAGCCTGAGGACCCCGATAATAGGTACCGGGATCTTCCAGGACTTTCTTCCACTGGCGTTGATGACTTTGCTGCCATTTCTGATCCGGGTGAACACCCCAATTCACTCGCTTCAACGCCTCTCTCACAAATTCCCGCTGTTCAGGATGCACGAATAAAGGATGCCGGAAATACCATTTTGGGTCATCCGTCAGCGCCTTCCAGAAGGCCTCCCAGCTCACATACCACGTATCGAAGACCTCCACCTCACCCGAAGCAGGATCCGCAATACTGTAGTTGTACAGGAAAGCCACCCCGCCATTACCCTCCGGCACCCGGTATAGGCTACCGCCGTTGTCTTCCGAGCTAATATCGAAATAGAGTTCCTTCGGCATAAAAAAAGTAGTATTTTGCAGATCGAAATTATCCAATATGGCACTCATTCCCAATAACAAGAAGAAGAAGGACGGCAAACCGCTCGCGGGCCCAAAAAGTAACATTCCCGGCTTCCCCGCCAATAAAACCAAGGCAAATTCCAAAGCCGTCAGCAAGAACACCCGCATGCCCGGCAACGCGCAGCGCGGCTCCTAAGCCACCGGCAAATAGCCTTTCTGCCGCTGCTCTTCCCACTGCCTGTTCAATTCGTCCGTGGCCGACCCATCATCCGGGAAGGTTCTGAGCGTGATCTGCCCCTTGCTTCCCGATCTCCCCCGGCGGATGATCAGCTGGTTGCCGTCGGCTGCTGCTTCCCAAAACTTCTCGCCAAGCTCCAGTCTTCGGAACTCGAGATGATCATATGGTCCAATCTCGCTCGGCGGTGAAGTTTCGGTGTTTCCGCCCTCCACGCCTAACGCCCTAAATATCCGCCCCATCACCTTTTCAGGCTGATAGAGCCAGTCCTTTGCATAGACGGGCAGGACTACCCACCCAAAACTCCGGAGGATAGATGGCCGCTGATAATATTGCTCGATCAGGTTCCCATTCCGGTAATGCTGTTCATCGTCGACCAGGATCGCCAGTGAATAGTGGCCATCTTCGGGCCGGCGCTTCACCGCCAGCGAACATTTGAAACCCGACTGACCCACCTGCTCCGCCACTTCAAAGCCCCTCGCCTCGAGTTGCTCCCTGAGTTGGCGCCGAATGATCGTCGGCTTTGCCTCCTTTATCTGTTCCGCCGCGTGCGGCGCCAACCCGTCGAGGATCGTTCGCGCCGCCGCCATCTTCCCCTCGCTTACCAACTCTGCATATTGTAGAAACCGGCGCAGATAATTCGCGCCTTCGTTGTATTGATTGGTGATCTGCCCGAACCGGATGCTGGCCACGACTGCCATATGCATCCGCGCCCGGCTGAACAGCACATTCAGTCGTTTTTCACCGCCGCGCTTATTCACGGGTCCGAAATTCATGACCATCCGCCCATCGGCATCCGGTCCATAACAGACGCTCATGATAATGATATCCCGCTCATCCCCCTGGATATTCTCAAGGTTTTTCACGATCAACCCCGTGAATTGGTCGTTCTCCGTCCGGTTATAAGCCTCCTCCAGCTGCTGGGCAAAACTGCCATCTTCCGCCGCCAGCATCTCCAGCGCTTCTTCGATCGCATGCTGTTGCTCCTGGCTGAAAGCAACGATACCAATGCTTTCCCTGGCCCCGCGGAGCAGCAGTTCCTTCACCATCCCGGCAATATACGCCGCCTCCGTCCGGTTGCTCCGTTTGTCGTACACGCCGTTGGTCAGCAAATGATAACGAATGCTGCGATGATCCACCGTCTTGTCCGGGATCGTCAGAAGCTTGCCCTCATAAAAAGCATGATTGCTATAGCTGATCAGCGATTCGTAATGGCTACGGTAATGCCAGCTCAACAGCGTGCTCTCGAGCTTTCGCGCACCCTGCGCCAGCAGACTGTCGGCGTCATCGCTCAGCCAGTTGTCGGGCCCATCCTCATCCGGCAGGTCAAGATCGTCCGGATCATTGTCCCTGGCCGCGACGCTGAAGAAGTCAGTCGGCGGCATCTGCTTTTCATCGCCCACGATGATTGTCTGTCTCGACCGGTAAAGCGACGGCACCCCTTCTTCCAGCGTAATCTGACTGGCTTCGTCAAAGATCACCACGTCGAAATGATCCGCATCCAGCGGAAGACTATCGCTAACACTATACGGGCTCATCAACCAAACCGGTTTTAGGTCGCGCAGAACAAACCCGCTCTCTTTCGCCGAGAGCTCGCGGATGCTTTTATACCGCATACTCTTTCCAAACTCATTTTCCAGGATCTTCCTCCCCTCTGTATAGACCCTTTTGAATTTCTTCTGATCCTCATTCAGCTGGCTGGCCGGCTTACCTGTCAGGTCAAGTTGCTGTGCAAAGCGCTGCCGAATAAATGCTCTTATTGTTTCCGCGTTCACCGCCAGCAGCGCAGTATACGCTTCTCCCAGCTGCTGCGCCGCCTTTTCCAGCGCTATATGATCGATGCCGGAATAGTGTCGGTTGTTCCGGTAGATCTCCTGCAATGTTTTGCGGATGATGGCCGCCTCAGCCTGTGGCTTCCGCAGCGGCAGCCGGCGCAGCGTTTTCTTCACGGCGGAGGGGAGTTCGCTGAAGGCTTTCAGCACGGGCAGCCATTCCCCAAGCCCGTCGACATTTAGCTTCAAGGTCAACAGATCGTCGCGGATAACGGCAAGCGAACCCACCGGTGGGTCCTGCCAACATCGCTGAAGGGACGTTTCGAGCCGGTTCAGCGGCGAATACAGGGAATTCAGGGTGATCACCACTTCCACCGCGCGGTCGTGCGCCAGGAGAAAACGCAGCTCCGGATGACCTTTCTTTTGCTGCAACAGGTCGATGCTACGCCAGGCGGTATCAATATTGTCCAGGTGATAGACATCCTGCAGCTGTTGCCGCGCAAGGCCGACGGCCGCTCCTGCCGAATACTCAGCCTTCAGGTGTTCCAGCAGTGACACGATCGAAGGCCGGACCGAATGCCGGCTCAGGTCATACCGCCGGTGCACGTCTTTCCGGAGCTTTCGCCAGGCCCCGCTCAATCCGCTCAGGAATCGCCCTTCGTGCCGGACTGCCAGTGCCAGCGCCGCCCCCAGATCCTGCTCATCCAGCCGGTCCTGCCAATAGACATTCCGCCCTTTCGCCTTATCCAAACCTTCGCGTAGCCTGCCATACTCCATCATCTTCCTGCCCAGCTCTCTGGCCTCATCGCTGTCCGGATCAGCCAATGCCAGTTGGCCTGCCCGTGCCAACGGATATAACAACACTGCGAATTGCACCAGTTGCTTTAACTGTTCCGGAGAATCCACCTGCGTCGGTTCCAAGCGGCAGTGCTGCAACAGTTGCTCGGCTTCCGTCAGCACCGACAGCGCCTGCTGCAGCGCTTCCGTCAGATCGCGATGGGGTGTAGAAGAACGAAATAATGTCTCCCTCAGGCGGCAGAACGGATGTGCGGCAAATACCGGGTCAGCACCTGTATCCTCCAGCATTGCCTCCACGTCCTCCAGCACGGGCCCTGCTTCCCGCCATTCGCTATAGGACGGTAGTCCTTCCTCTTCGCCCGGCGACAATGGGACCAGCTCCTCCCGTAGTTCGATCAGCCGCTCGATCAATGTCCGCGTCGCGATCCCCGCGTCTACTGACCGACTCCCATCGGCGTCGCGAGTCCCATCGGCGTCGCGACTTCCGTCTGCTACCCCACCATCCACCGCCTGACTGATCTCATGAAATTCCCGCAGCAGGTCCACCTGGGCATTCATCCGGTCAATCAACCCCTGTCGTCTTAACCGAAGCTCTGGCAGGTCCATCTTGTTTCGGGTGAATTCGTCGTAAGTCGCCTTGAGATTCCGGATAAACTCGCGCTTGTCTCCCTGGCTGTCGTGAATATAACAACAAAGCTCCTCCAATCCGACCTGTTTGAGGCGGTGATACACCACGTCCAGCGCGGCCCTTTTTTCGCAAACGAATAAGATGTTCTTTCCCCGTGCCACGAAGTCGGCGATGAGATTGGTAATCGTTTGGCTCTTCCCGGTTCCGGGCGGCCCCTGGATAATATAGCTGTATCCGGCCCGGCTTTGGAGGATCGCCCGCGTTTGCGCCGGATCGGCGGCGATCACATGATACCAGTCGTCCGGGCGGTTCAGATTGAACGCATGCTCCGGAAAGACCCGCGGTTGCTCATCGAACAGCGCGTCTATCACATGATGTTGCGCCTGTTGGTCGATCACCAG
>DATMLR010000286.1:0-7041 GCA_035570015.1 Puia sp. | reverse complement strand
GAGACGCTGACAGCGTTTGTGCATGAGCTGGAGAAGGAATATAATGTAACGATCGTCCGGCAGCCGTCGGTCTGTATGACCATGGTACAGGCGGAAGATTCGGTCGAAGGGCAGCTTTTTTATTTAGGAGAGGCGCTGACGACGGAGTGTGAGGTGCTCCTGGACGGGCAGCCGGGCTACGGGCTTTGTCTGGGTGATGAACCGATGCGGTGTTATTGTATTGCTTTCGTTGATGCCTTGCTGTTATCTCCAGACCGGAACCGGGAGCGGGTGGAGGCCTTCCTGGAGCGTCAGGCCCGGGTGATTGCGGGGCAGCAGCAGGTGGAGTATAATCATATTCAACGGACGAAAGTGGATTTCAAACTTTTGGAACAGGACTAGGTATGCATAAAGAGATCTTATACGATGATGTTTTCGATGCGCAGCAGCACTATCGGTTGTTGCTGGATTGTATGGCCCGGCCCGGCAAGATCAATATGATGCCGGAGATGGAGTTGATGATGCCGGAGGGAATTCATGCGGCGGGGGCGCTGGTTGCGTTTGCGTTGCTGAATGCGGATGTAAGCTTCTATGTGGAGGGGGAAGCAGCGTATGAAGTGGGTCGGTATTTGCTCGTGAATACATCCGCAAGGCCGGAGGCATCCGGGGAAGCGGATTATATTTTCCTGGATGGTAGTGCGCCTTCGGAGTTGCTGCGGCAGCTGAAGGTGGGGACGCTGCCTTATCCGGAAGAAGGTGCGACGGTGATTGCGGCGGTGGAGGGACTCGCGAATGAAGGCGAAGGACTGGCATTGGGGTTAAGCGGGCCGGGAGTGCCGGGGGACAGGGTTCTGTGTGTCCGCGGGGTAGAGCGCGCTTTTTTCGATGTGCTGGCAGAAATCAATGGTGAGTTCCCGCTGGGGATTGACGTGATATTGACGGGTAAGGACCGGCGCGTGACTTGTATTCCCCGGAGCACTAAGATCCGGGTGGGCTGAAAAATTTACTGTATGGGATATGTAGCCGTTAAAGGTGGCTCGGATGCCATCCATCAGGCGAAGGAGCTTGTAGAATTCTATCGCATAAAGGAGCAAACGACGCCGGTCACCGTAGAGCAGATCCGGTCACAGATGCGACTGGCGGTGGACAAGGTGGTCTCGGAGGGTGGGTTGTATGCGCCGGAGTATGGGGCGATCGCGTTGAAGCAGGCGGAGGGAGATGTTTTCGAGGCAGCCTTTATCCTGAGGGCATTTATTACGACGCTGCAGCGCCGTTATTATTCGCAGATGTTGAACACGCGGGAGATGTTCATCCGACGGAAGATCTCGGCATCGTTCCGGGAGATACCCGGCGGTCAGGTTTTGGGCCCGACGCGGGATTATACGCAGCGGATACTGGATACGGCGAAGGTCGATGAAACGCTTGCGGACATCCGGGACTTTCTGTCGCAGTTCGAGAAGGGGATTGACCGGGAGCGGTTACAGGAAGTGACGTCTTATGGTAAGGTAATCGACCTGTTACGCGCGGAGGGGTTGTTGCAGGGAGTGGGGAACGCGGAAGATACGACGCTCAAGGATATTACGCGGGAGGCGATCAAGTTCCCGGCACCGCGCAGCGCGCGGCTGCAGATGATGGCGCGGGCGGAGACGGGCGGGCTGATGGCGCTGGGGTATAGCAGTCTTCGCGGTTTCGGGAATACGCATCCGACAGTCGGCGAGCTGCGGTATGGAACGGTACCGGTTCGGGTAAAGGATGCGAGGGGGCGGGTGCGTTATATTGGGAAGGTCGAGGTCACGGAGGCGGAGATGATCACGACGATCAAGACGGATAAGAAAAATTCGATCCCCTATTATTCGATCGGGTATGGATTGTGCTTCGGCCAAAATGATACGAAGGCGATCTGTATGGGGATACTGGACCGCGCGATGCGCAGCCCGGAGTATGGCGCGCCGGCAAATGATGCGGAGTTCGTGCTATACCATACGGAAGGGATCGAGGCGATGGGGTTCACCAATCACCTGAAGTTGCCGCATTATGTGACGTTCCAGGCCGGGCTGAGCAATGTTCGTGCGGCGGTGCGACGGGCGAATGCCATCATGGAGGAGGAGGAGCTTGTATGATAGAGAATATCAAATATAAAAAGAGCTACAATTTTGGCTTTATCGACGAATCGACGAAGAAGGAAGTGCGGCGCAAGCTGTTGAAGGCGGTGGCGATCCCGGGTTACCAGGTGCCGTATTCGTCGCCGGAGATGCCGATCGCGCGGGGCTGGGGAACGGGTGGACTTCATATTACGCTGGCGCTGATCGGGCGCAATGATATCTTCAAGATCATCGATCAGGGCAGCGACGCCAGCGTCAATGCCTGCAATCTGCGGGAGTTCGTTCAGGCCATGACGGGCTGTAGGGTTACCTATGATACCACTGAGGCGACGCTGATCCAGACCCGGCACCGGATCACGGAAGAGGAGTTGCGCGAGGATCAGCTTTTTGTCTTCCAGGTGCCGCAGCCCGAGCCGCTGCGTGGCGTGGAGCGGTATGAATACCGGACGCGGCAGATGCATGGGGAGGCGGATTATGCAAAAATGTGGGTATCCCTGTACGAGTCATTCGTCCGGCATGGGGATATTATGCTGGGTGCGGGTTATCCGGTGAAGGTCAACGGGCGTTATATCATGGCGCCGTCGCCGATCCCGCGCTGGGACATCCCAAATCTGCATCAGGCGAAGACGTTGTATCTGTTCGGGGCCGGCCGGGAGAAGCGGCTGTATGCCGTTCCGCCGCATACAACAGTTGAGCCGCTGGAGTTTGAAGATGTCAAATTCAATATCGAACGATTTAATGGGGCGAGCTGCTCCAAAACGGGATATCGGCGTGCTTTTCTGGATGAGCTTTTCCTAGATGACGGATCGAAGACGTTTGTGATCAATGACAGCAATTTTCTCGACAAGATGGAGCAGGGTGATCCGATCCATCAATTCACCAATCCTTATTTAGATCAATTAGTATGAGTTTTCATAATGAGCACTCGTGGTTGCTGAAGGTCCGGAACCTGACGAAGGTCTATGGTGAGCCCAATGAGCGGACGGTGGAACTGACCGGGCCGGAATTCGGGACCAATATCTGCCCGGAAACGGAGAGTATCGTGGCCTGTGCAGGGGTCAGCTTCGACCTGTTTCCCGGCGAAGTGTTGGGTATCGTGGGGGAAAGCGGATCGGGCAAGAGCACGGTGGTGAAGCTGCTGTATTTCGATATCGAAAAGACGGCCGGGTCGGCCTGGCTGCGGCCTTACGGCGACGGGAAGACGAATATCCTGGAGGCGTCGGGGCAGCAGAAGCGCTATATCCGCAATCACCTCATGGGGACGGTTTATCAGAACCCGAGGGACGGGCTGAATTTTTCGTTTTCTTCCGGCGGCAATATCGCGGAGAAGCTGATCATGGCGGGGCATATGCATGTCGGCAATATCCGTGAAAGGGCGGCTTATCTGCTCGATAAGACGGAAGTGCCGGTCCGGCGGATGGATGACCGGCCGGCGGCTTTCAGTGGAGGGATGCAGCAGCGCGTACAGATCTCCAAGGCGATCGCCAACAATCCGCCCCTGCTGTTCCTCGATGAGGTGACAACTGGTCTTGATGTCTCGGTACAGGCGAGGGTATTGGACCTCATCCGCGAGCTGCAGCAAGAGCTGGGGATTGCGATGATCGTCGTCAGCCATGACTTGTCGGTGATCCGGATGCTGACGGACCGGACGCTGGTAATGAAACACGGGCGGGTGGTGGAGAGCGGGCTGACCGATCAGATCCTGCAGGATCCGCAGCATGCGTATACGCAGTTATTGGTGAGTAGTCTTTTGTAGACACCCCAGGGCGGGGTGAAATTTTTTATATATGAATATTGTCGAAGTCCATCAGCTGACCAAAACGTTCGAACTGCATATTTTAAACGGGAAGCGGATCACGGCTCTCAGCGGGATCGATTTCGCGATCGAAGAGGGGGAGATCATCGGGTTGACGGGCAAGTCCGGTTCGGGCAAGTCGAGTTTGATGAAGTGTCTGTACCGGACCTATCTGGCCACTTCGGGTGAGATCCTGTACACGGCGCAGGCCGGAGTGATCGACCTGGTGAAGGCGAAGGATCATGAGGTGCTGGCACTGCGCCGGGCTGAGATCCGGTATTGTTCACAGTTCCTGAGCGTGATTCCGAGGGTTCCGGCGGTGGACGTAGTGGCGGAGCCGTTGATGCGGACGGAGCGGAACCGTGATCTGGCCCGGGCGCGGGCGCGGCAGATGCTGGAAGTGCTGGGACTTCCCACGGAGCTGTGGGATGCCTACCCCGTGACGTTCAGCGGGGGCGAGCAGCAGCGGATCAATGTAGCCCGGGCGATCATCGCACGGCCGCGGCTGCTGCTGATCGACGAGCCGACGGCTTCGCTGGATACTCGGACGAAGGATGTGGTTATCGACCTGATCCGGGAACTGAAGCAGGATGGAACGTCCGTGCTTTGTATTTCGCATGATGAGTATACGTTGGGAAAAATGGCCGACCGCCGCCTGCATTTGTCGGGCGGGCATATTCTCTCGAATGTAACAGCTACAATATGAATTCCTGGTTGATCAAAAATGCAAATGTTATTACGCCGGATGGCGTCATCGAAGGTGGCTCGGTATGGATCGAACGCGGGGTGATCAAGGAAGTGGGGCGTGTGTCGGAGGTTGAGGCGCAGGTAGGGCGCCCGGAGAGATTGCAGGTGGTGGACGCCGGGGGAGCGTATGTGATGCCCGGGATCATCGATATTCATACGGATGCGATGGATGCGGAGATTGTTCCGAGGACGGGCGCGGATATACCGATCGCGGTTGCGTTTAACGAATTGGAGCGGAAGATGTGTGGTTGCGGGATCACGACGGTGTTCCATTCGCTGCACTTAGGATACGAGCATGCGGAGGATCTTTCGCGGAGTAAGTACACCCGGGAAGATGTTTTCCGCGAAGTAAAGCGGGCGGCGTCGGGACCGACGCTCATCCATAATAAGATCCACCTTCGGTTCGAGGTTTGTGGTGTAGGCGCTTACGAACAGTGTCTTGACTTTATGCGCAACGGGTATGTCGACCTGCTGTCGGTGATGGATCATACCCCGGGGCAGGGGCAGATCCGTAAGGAGTACTATAAGAAATATTTATTGATGCAAGGGAAAAGCGAGGATCAGACCGCCCAGCTCATCGAGGAACGGATCTTGTGGCCAAAGGTTGAAGGGGAAATGCTGCAGGCGATGGTGGATGTAGCTAAAGAGCTGAATATTCCGGTGGCGTCGCACGACGACGATACGATCGAAAAAGTGGATGCGATGCTGGCGCTCGGGGTGGACATCAGCGAATTCCCGATCAATATGGAAACCGCGGCATATGCGACGCGGCTGGGGTTGTATGTGGCCGGCGGAGCTTCGAATGTCCTTAGGGGCGGCTCGTTGTCCGGTAACCTCGATATGACCGAAGCGATCAGGGAGCGGGTCGTAGGGGTCCTCTGTTCGGACTATTACCCCGCAGCGATCCTGCATTCGATCTTCAAGCTGCACCTGGAGCATGGGATGCCGCTGAACGACGCGGTCAATCTGGCGACGTTGCATGCGGCAGAGTCGGTTGGGTTGGATGTGGAGACGGGGAGTTTGGAGCGGGACAAGCGTGCAGATCTGGTAGTCGTGAGATTACGCGATAGCCTCCCGGTGATCTCAAAGGTGATGGTCGGCGGAAAATGGGTATTGCAAACGGACAATAAATAATATGACGACGACGATACCGGCAATGGATCTGGAGTTTGGCGAATATACGGCGCGGCAGTACCGGGAGCTGGATGCAAACCGGCTGCTGGAGCGGGCGATGCAGGTGAGTCCATCCGGAAATTTCCGTCATTCCGCGGGTCAATGGCGGCCGCAGCCGTACCCGGGGTTCGCCGTGATATCGATGGTGGATGAGTACCCGGGCAATGCCGCGCTGCCGGGGATATTGGCAGCGGTGCAAAAGGGTTTGATCGAAAGGTGTCCGTGGGAAGGGGCGATCTATCTGCTGCCGCCGGATAGCTTCCATCAGACGGTCGCAAATATGTTGTCCGAGGGGCGTTATCTGCAGCGGATTGTGGAGCCGGGGCTGGAGGCGGAGTATCCGGAGGTCGTGGCGAGAGCGATGTCAGGTGGGGGAGCAGGGCCTATCGAGATGCAGCTGATCGGGCTAAGCATTTTTGGGACCGCGGTAGGGGTATTGGGAGTCATCGCGGAGGAGGAACAATACCGGCGGATCCTGCAGTTCAGGGCCGGGCTTTATGCCGATCCTGGGCTGGCGGCGCTGGATGTGCGGATGACGCGGCCTTTTATCGGGCATATCACGCTGGCCTATATTGAAAAAGAGCTTACCGATGAGCAGCGGCGGCAACTGGCGGAGGCGGCGGGAATTCTAAATGAGCAGATAAAAGAAGTCAGGCCGGTATTCAGCTTCTCCGGAACCGGGTTGAGGAGATATGAACATCTTTCCGCATTTATTCGGTCGGATAGGTATCCACGTTATCAATTTTAATTTTTGTTATGCATTATTTCGAACATTTTCCGGCGCCGCCGGAGGGGATCGAGGGAAAAGGAGGAGCGGGGACCGATGGAAAAGGAGAGCTTGGGGAGGAACCGCTCATCCATCCGAGCTGCCGGATCCGGAACAGTACGATCGGGCCGTGGACCTGGCTGGGGGAGTACACCTGGCTGGTGGATTCCAGTTTCGGGGATTACAGCTATGCGGCGGGTAATGTGCAGATCATCTATACGGAAGTCGGCAAGTATTGTTCGATCGCAAACAGCGTGCGGATAAATCCGGGGAACCATCCGCAGTGGCGGGTGACGCAGCATCATATGACCTATCGCCGGAAGCAATACCGGCTGGGCGAGACGGATGATCTGGAGTTCTTCCAGTGGCGGAAGGACCATAATTGTGTGATCGGGCATGACGTCTGGATCGGGCATGGGGCGGTGATCATGCCGGGGGTAAAGATCGGCACGGGTGCCGTTATCGGGTCGGGGGCAGTG
>DATMLR010000285.1:0-14690 GCA_035570015.1 Puia sp. | reverse complement strand
CGGATCATGGCAGCTACCGCATTCCAACGTCGACGACCGGATATAGCACTTACTCGCAACCAAAAGCCCGTACTGGTTTCCGTGCACATCCATATTCGCCGGCTGCACCGCAAATCGCGGATCAGCGAAGACAAAACTCGCCAGCGAATCCCCCGGTTTGAATCGGAAGAGGAAACGCAGCTCAGAAGCATGCCCGCCTGAATGGCACTGCGCGCATACATCCAGCTTCTGCTGCCGGCTCAATGCGGCAAACCTCGCAATATAACGCCCCGCCGTGTCTTCTTTATGCGCCGCCTGCCACGCTGCATGCATAGCGCCCGGCCCATGGCACCGCTCGCAATCGATCCCATAAACGATGCTCGCCCGGTCATACTGCGGCGTGCCATGAAAAGCATCCACGTGGACCATTCCTTTTGTCGCAATATAAGACGCATGGCACTCGAAGCATCCGGTCTCCACGGCCCGTCCAAACCATATACTATCAATTGGATAGTGCGGACTGTTCGCCCAGCTATGCTCGCTGACAAAATAAGAGACCGGCAGCTGAAATACTCCCTCCCCCTTCCAATACAGATAGGTCTGCGCCTTTCTCCCTGATCCAACCGCAATATCGAACCGATGCTCCTCCTTCCCATATGGCGTGACCGCCACCTGGAAAAGCCCGCTGTCGCGACGCTGCATCAGCACTTTCCGCCCTGGCCCATATACAAACACATTTCCCGGCCCCGATGATCGCTCACCCCCTACCGCGTCGAACGACCCGGCCACGGAATGAATATCTGCCACCCTCGACGTCATCGCATGCGCCGCATGCAGGTAGGAACCACCGATCCCCTTATGACAACCCAGACAAGCCGTCATCCCCACATAACCCGCCCCGCGCGGATCACTGCCCCTGTTCACCGATCCCGATCGAACACATTTGGAAAAAATGAACAGCAATCCAACCAATCCCCCGATAATAAAAGGTAAACGCCGAATCTTGATCATAAATATTAGACACCGGCCCCCAGGGATTTATACCCCTGCAACCCCTTCTTTAACCCTCGCTTACTTTTCCAATTTGTCTAGACAAATTCAAATTTCTGAAAAAGATATGTGCCGCCCCATCCATTTCATCATTTTTAATCATTTGATTAAAAAACTTGTTTAAATCAAAAACTCAACCTATTTTTGACCCATGCCGAAAACCGCCAGGTCAAAAAAGCAAAAGCCCGCAAAGGAATCCAGTACGGAGGAACGCATCAAGGAAGCGGCCCGTAGACTGTTCACCCTCAAAGGTTTCGCCGCCACCCGCACCCGCGACATCGCCGAAGAGGCTGGGATCAACCTGGCGCTCCTCAACTATTATTTCCGTAGCAAGCAGAAACTCTTCGACCTCGTCATGCTGGAGAACTTTCAGCAGTTCATCAAAGGAATAACAGTCAATTTTATGGACGAAACGCTGAGTTTTGACCAACGCATCGAGCGGATCGTTGAAGCTTACGTCGACATGCTCACCCGGCTCCCCGACCTGCCGATGTTTATCCTGAACGAAATCAGGGGAAACCCCTCGAAGATCGCCGCCAAACTCCAAATGGAGATAGCGCCGATGCGCCAAAACATGTTTACGCAGTTGATCACTTCCAATGAAGCCGGCAAGACCAACCTGGAACCCTTCCATTTTATTGCCAATCTCATAGGACTTACGGTATTCCCTTTCGTTGGCAGGCCGATCTTGCAACGCGTCACTGGGGTAACGGACGACCAATTCCAACAATACATGCAGGACCGCAAGAGACTGATCCCGGTCTGGCTCAAGGCCATGCTCACACCGCCGAAATGAAATTTTTTTGCCACCCTATTAATCAAATGATTAAATCAAAATAATAAATCTCATGAAGAAGATGCACTGGCTCATTACCGCCACCCTACTCTTCCCCGCGGCCGCCGCGACATCCCAGAATCACCTCACCCTCGAACAGTGCTACCGCCTGGCCGAAGCCAACTATCCCCTCACCCACCAGCGCGCCCTCATCACCAGCACCCGCGACTACAACATCTCCAATATCGCCAAAGGCATCTACCCGCAACTCAATGTCAGCGGCGCTGCCACCTACCAAAGCGCCGTCACCAACATTTCGATTCCCCCGATAAACGGCTATAAGATCAATATCCCCACCGTACCCAAAGACCAGTACAAACTCTACGGCGAGATCTCCCAAACGCTCACCGGCTTCAGCATCAACAAACAGCAGCGCGAAGTCAGCGGCACCGACGCCGCCCTCCAGGAAGCCAACCTCAATTCCGACCTCTACCAACTCAAAGACCGGATCAACCAACTCTACTTCGGCACCCTCCTCATCGACGACCAGATCAAACAGAACGACCTCGCCGCAGAAGACATCCAAACCGGCATCGCCAATGTTCAGGCCCGTATCAACAACGGAACCGATTTCGTCAGCAGCCTCAACAAACTTAAAGCCCAGCTGCTCCAGACCGAACAACATACCATCGAACTCGAGGCGTCCCGCGAAGCCTACACCGATATGCTCGGCCTCTTCATCAACTTGCCCGTCGACAGCACCACACAACTCGAACGACCCGCACCGCCTTCCGCTACAGATTCTGTCAACCGCCCCGAACTGAAAGCATACGATCTCCAGGTCCGGCAATATGACGAGAACCTACGCCTCAGCCGGCTCAACCTCTACCCCCAGCTCAGCGTTTTCTTCCAGGGTGGGATGGGTCAGCCCAATCCGATGAACCTTCTTTCCACGAGCTTAAGCCCCTATTATTTTACCGGTCTCCGCCTTACCTGGACCATCGCGGGCGCGTATACCTACAAAAAAGACCGGTTCATCAGCCTCAACAACCAGGACATGGTGCGCACCCAGCGAAGCACCTTCCTTTTCAATACGGAACAGACCCTACATCAGGAAAACGCGGATATCCGAAAATACCACCGGCTCATACAAAGCGACGAAAACATCGTGAATCTTCGCGAATCCGTAACCAAGACCTCCACTGTGCAGCTCCACAACGGAGTGATCAGTGCCAACGACTACATCCAGGACGTCAACGCGGCAGCCCAGGCCCGCCAGGATCGGGCCGTCCACGAGATCCAGCTGCTCATGACCCAATTCGATCATAAAACCACATCAGGAAATTGATAAATCACTATAGAAAATGAAAAAATTATCTGCCGTCCTCATCCTCCTCCTCACCGCAGCGGCCTGTACTTCCAATAAGATCAAGACCGACGCTTCCGGTGTCTTCGAATCCGACGAAGTCATCGTATCCGCCGAACAAAACGGCAAGCTCCTGTCCTTTCCCATCCAGGAAGGCGACTCCCTCACTAATGGCGCCGTCGTCGGCCAGATCGATATGTCCAACACGATCATCCAGAAAGCACAGGTAGAAGCCACCATCCAGGCGCTGCGGCAGAAGACTACCAACCCCCTTCCGCAAACCGAGCTCGTCAAACGCCAGCTCGCCGTGGAAGAGTCCCAGTTGGAGCAACAACAACGGGAAAAGATAAGGACCCAGAACCTTCTTAAAGCCGACGCCGCCACGCAAAAACAGCTGGACGACATCAATTCCGCCATCGACCAGCTGCAAAAGCAGATCGCCGTCAGCAAGCAGCAGATCGATCTAGATAACTCCAATATCGCCACCCAAAACCGGACAATCTTCAGCGAACAGCGACCGCTCGAAATGTCCGCCGCGCAAATCCAGGACAATATCAATAAAGGCAAAGTCGTCAACCCCATAAAAGGCACCGTCCTCACCAAATACGCCCTCCAGGGCGAAATGACAACCACCGGAAAAGCCCTCTATAAGATCGCCAACCTCGATACCCTCATCCTACGGGCCTACGTGACCGGATCGCAGCTCACCCAGGTAAAGCTCGGACAAATCGTCAAAGTATACGCCGACCAGGGCTCCGACCAATACCGCGAATACTCCGGTGAAATATACTGGATCTCCGACAAATCGGAATTCACCCCCAAGACCATCCAAACCCGGGACGAACGCGCCAACCTCGTCTACGCCGTGAAGATCCACGTCAGGAATGACGGCTACCTCAAACTGGGTATGTACGGTGAAGTAAAATTTTGAGCCATGATCACCTTGAATAAGAAACCATGATCACCCTCGACAAGATTACCAAGACCTACAACAAGGGCGCCATCAAGGCGGTCACCGGAGTCAGCCTCGACATCCGCCGCGGCGAGCTCTTCGGCCTCATCGGCCCCGACGGCGCCGGCAAGAGCACTCTCTTCCGCATCCTCACCACCCTCCTGCTCGCCGACAGCGGGACGGCGACCGTCAACAGTTGCGACGTGGTAAAGGACTATGCGAAGATCCGCAGCAGCGTAGGATATATGCCGGGCCGCTTCAGCCTCTACCAGGACCTCACCATCGAAGAGAACCTCCAATTCTTCGCCACCGTATTTGGTACGACCATTAAAGAAAATTATGCACTGATCAAAGATATCTACCAACAGATTGAACCATTCAAGGACCGCAGGGCCGGGAGACTATCGGGAGGCATGAAACAAAAATTGGCTTTGTGCTGCGCGCTGATTCATAAGCCCGCGGTCCTTTTTCTCGACGAACCGACCACCGGAGTGGATGTCGTATCCCGCAAAGAATTCTGGCAAATGCTCGCCCGGCTAAAGGCCGAAGGGATCACCATCCTCGTCTCCACCCCGTATATGGACGAAGCCAATCGCTGCGACCGCATCGCCCTCATCCAGAAAGGGAGCATCCTGTCCGTCGATAACCCCGACGGCATCATCCGCGCCTTCCCCGGCGACCTCTATGGTGTGCAATCCGGCAATACCCACCAATTGCTCCGCGAAATCCGGAACTATGAAGGCACCGACAGCTGCTTTGCCTTTGGGGACGCCCTGCACGTCACTTTCAAGACCTCAAAAACCCCCGCCGGCCTGTTACCTTACCTGCAATCAAAGGGGATCAAAGACCCCACGATCGAAAAGATCACTCCGGGCATCGAAGATTGTTTCATCCGCCTTCTTAAGGACTAACCATGGACACCGTTATCACCACCGACAAACTCACTAAGAAATTCGGCGCCTTCGTCGCCGCCAGCGAGCTGACCTTCGAAGTCGCCAAAGGCGAGATCTTCGGCTTCCTCGGCGCTAATGGCGCCGGCAAGACCACCGCCATGCGGATGCTCTGCGGCCTCCTCACCCCCACCTCGGGGAAAGCCCGCATCGCCGGCTACGACATCTATACCCAGACCGAGCGTATCAAACGCTCCATCGGCTACATGTCCCAGAAGTTCTCCTTATATGACGACCTGACCGTCACCGAAAATATCCGTTTCTACGCGGGTATCTATGGGATGAGCCGCCCGGCTATCCGCACCAAGACGGCCACCCTGCTCGATGAGCTTCAACTGAGCAGCGAAGCGAAAACCCTCGTCCGCGAGCTGCCCCTCGGCTGGAAACAGAAACTTTCCTTTTCCGTCTCCATCGTCCATGACCCCGAGATCGTCTTCCTCGACGAACCCACCGGCGGCGTCGACCCTGTTACCCGACGTCAGTTCTGGGACCTCATCTACGCCGCAGCCGACCGCGGCGTCACTGTCTTCGTTACCACCCACTATATGGACGAAGCCGAATACTGCAACCGCGTCTCGATCATGGTCGACGGCGTCATCGCCGCACTCGATAGCCCCGCGAACCTGCGCGATCGATACGGCCACGCTTCGATGGAAGACGTATTCTATGAACTGGCTCGCAACGCCAAACGTAAAGGAAATTAACCGGCCCCACCCGCTATCAAATCGCAAAGAATGAAACAACTATTCACCTTCATCCGAAAAGAATTCCTGCACGTCTTCCGCGACCGAAAGACCCTGCTCATGCTCTTCGGCCTGCCGATCGCCCAGATCGTCCTGTTCGGCTTTGCCCTGTCCAACGAGATCAAAGACTCTCGTATCGCCCTCGTGGACTATTCCAAGGACGCGGTGACCACCCGCCTCATCGGTAAGATCGAAGCCAGCCATTATTTCGACATCCGGCATACTCTGGCTGACGCCGATCAGCTCAACGCCGCTTTCAAACGCGGCGATATCAAAATGGCCGTCATCTTCCCCGTTAACTTCGGTGACGAACTCATCCATACCGGCAAAGCCACACTCCAGGTGATCGCCGACGGCTCCGACCCCAACCAGGCTACTACGATCACCAACTACTTGCAATCCATCGTCACGGACTACAACGCGGAGCTGGCACAAGGCGCACAACAGCCGCTTCAGATCCGGCCGGAGGTCCAAATGCTCTACAACCCCGAGCTGCGCGGCGCACCTAACTTCGTTCCCGGCGTTATGGCCCTCGTCCTCATGTTGGTTTGCACCATGATGACCTCCGTTGCCATCGTCAAGGAGAAGGAACTAGGCACGATGGAAATTCTCCTGGTATCACCTTTCAAACCCATCTACATCATCATCTCCAAGCTGGCCCCCAACCTGCTGATCTCGGTCGTCAACCTGTTTATCATCCTCCTGCTAAGCGATATTTTTCTCGACCTGCCCGTGAAGGGCAGCATCGCCTTACTGGTCTTTTGCAGCATCCTGTTTATCCTTACCTCTCTCTCCATTGGCCTGTTGCTGTCCATCAACGCCAAAACCCAACAGGCGGCCATGATGGGCTCGCTGATGGGAATGATGCTCCCAACGATGCTCCTGACCGGCTTCCTGTTCCCAATTGAAAACATGCCTTTAATCCTTCAGGCGCTCTCCAACCTCGTTCCTTCGCGATGGTATTTTATCATTGTGAAACGGGTCATGCTCAAAGGGCTCGGTTTTGGCGCCGTCTGGAAAGAAACCCTTATCCTCGCCGCGATGTGCTTCCTACTGTTTGCAATCAGCCTCCGTAAATTCAAAATCAGACTTCAATGAAGACATTATATTTTATCCTGGAAAAAGAATTCCGCCAACTCCTGCGCAACCGCCAGCTGATGCGGACCCTCTTGCTGGCGCCGCTCATCCAGCTCATCCTCCTGCCACTGGCAGCCGACTACACGGTGAAGGATATCCAAATCGCGGTGACCGACAACGACCATTCTCCCACCTCCCAGCGGCTCATCGCCAAGATCACCGCTTCCGGCTATTTCCGGTTAGCCGGCTATACCGCCTCGTATCCCCAGGCCCTGCAAATGGTGGAACAAGACAAGGCCGACCTCGCCCTCCAGATCCCTGCCCATTTCGAACGCGACCTCGTACGCGAGAATTCCAAACAACTCTATATCGCCATCAACGCCATCGAAGGCACTAAGGCCAACCTCGGCGGCGCCTACCTTCAAAACATCATCAGCGATTTCAACGACGATGTTCGCATCCAATGGAATGTCTCCGGCGTCGAAAACTCCCAAAGCACACCTGGCGACAGCCAGCAGATCACTGCCGGCGACATCCCCCAGGTCACCGTTACCTCTTCCAACTGGTACAACCCCCTTCTCAAATTCCCGCTCTACATGGTACCCGCCATCCTCGTAACCCTCGTCACCGCGATGGTCGCCATGCAATCGGCGTTTAATATCGTACAGGAAAAGGAAAGCGGCACCATCGAGCAGATCAATGTGACGCCCATAAAAAAACACATCTTCATCATCGGCAAGATGATCCCCTTTCTCGTGCTGGGCATCGTCCTCTTTACGATGGGCCTCCTCGTCGGACGTATATTATACGGGATCGTACCCCTGGGCAGCCTGTGGGTGCTGTACCTGTCACTGATCGTCTACCTGTTCTCCATGCTCGGACTGGGCCTGCTCCTCGCCACCTATTCCTTTACTCAAATGCAGGCCATGTCCCTGTCCTTTTTCTTCATCAATATCTTCAACATGATGAGCGGGGTGTTCACCGCAGTAGACAGTATGCCGGGCTGGGCCCAAACCATCGTAGCCACATTTCCGCCCAGCCATTTTATAAAGATCATGCGGATGGTCGTCCTCAAAGGAAGCGGCTTCAGCGATATCCTGCCCAAGCTGGGCGCGATGGCCCTGATTGGGCTCTTCCTCAATACCTGGGCCGTCCTCAATTATCGTAAAACCGCCTAAAAATCATCGCTACCCACTTGCAAGTATGCCACCAAAAACTTACATTTATCACTGAATCATAAACCTACTACCGTGTTAACCATTAGAAATGCCATTACTCGCCCGCTGTTGGCCACCCTTGCGCTCGCAGCCTGTTCCAAACACTCGACTCCACCCACGCCAACACATCCGGCTCCCCCTGCCCTGTCCATCAGCAGCTTTAGCCCCAGTAATGGCCCGGATTCTACCGCCGTCACCATTACGGGCGCCGATTTCAATTCGACCGCCGCGGATGATTCCGTCTATTTTAACGGGAAGCCAGCCAGGGTCGTCAGCGCCACGGATAGCACCCTCGTAGCCATTGTTCCCGAATTGGCCGGCACCGGCAATGTCGTTGTTAAAGCAAATGGAAGCATCGTAACCGGTAACACCTTTACCTACGATACCAGCTATCACGTGTCAATCTTCGTCGATAACCTCCCGGTTCCGACTTTCTACCTGGCCCTCGATACCAGCGGCAACCTCTATGTTTCCGATCGGAATATCGGAACGGTCTATAAATACAGCCCTACCGGTGTCCTGGACACTACCATGAGTTTTTTGGCCACCGGGCTGGCGATAGATGATAGCAACAATCTTTTCATGGCCGTTGGCTCCAATATAATGAAAATCGGACGCGGCGATACCGTAACAACCATCGCGACGGACAACGGATTTCCGCTTGGGCTGGCTTTAGACCCGTTGGGCAACCTTTATGTAGGGAACGCCAGCAACAATTCAGTAGACAAGATCACCCCGAATGGCCAGGTTACCAATATCGCGACCGGGCTATTTAGTCCTTCCGGCGTAGCGGTTGGTCCTAATGGCTACGTGTATACCGTAAATTACAGCGTGAATGCATATAACAATGCGGACGGTGAAGTGACTGCGATCAGCCCCGCTGGCGTTACTTCTTCACTTGGTGCGATTCGGTATGGCGGGTACCAGGGCCTTTGGATCAGCGGAAATAATGACATCTACGTTACCGTATTCAACCAGCAATTCGCAACCGGCTGGCTGGAGAAGATCTCCGCTTCAGGAACGATCGACACGCTCGCTTCACCGAATCTCAACTTCCCCTGTGGGATAATCAGGGACAGGAACGGCAATTTCTTTGTCGCTCAATCGCAAGATGGACCGACATCTACTTCTGCCAGTGTAGTAAAAATGACGCCGTACTAACCCGATGGCCAGCTGTTCATCGCCGTTGACAGCCTGCCACTTGCAAATGCAAATATTATACATTAATTTGTAGAACAATACCAACTATATCCTCTATAGCTATGAAGCCATTGTACTGCCTTACTCTAACCCACATAATCCTTTTCAGCATCGTGCTGATCGGTTGCAGCAAACACAGCGCTGCTCCCCTTGCCGCGGAAGCTATGCAGCCCACAAGTGGACCGGATTCCACGCAGGTCACGATCGGAGGTACCGGATTTAGCTCCACTACAACAGCGGATCTTGTTTCATTTAACGGCAAACAGGCCACCGTCCTCAGTGCAACACCGACATCGCTGGTCGTTCGAACGCCAACCCTGGCAGGTACCGGCAGCGTCACCGTTACTGTTAATGGAAAAACGACAACCGCCGGTGTCTTCACCTATGATACTACCTGGATGGGGACGACAATCTCCGATACTATTCCCGGTCCATGTTATCTCAGCATCGACACTGGCGGCAACCTCTACGTTTCTTCCCTTTACAGCGGAGTGGTCTATAAGGTCACCCCAGCCGGGGCAATTAGCCCGTTTGTGGCTCTCCCATACCCGACCGGAACTGCCTTCGATGCCAGCGGAAATCTGTACGTTGCTTCAAACGGCGCATATATTTACAAGGTCAGCCCCACTGGAATTGCAACCCCATTCACCACCGACAATGGGGGAATATTTGCCATTGCTGAAGATCCTAACGGAAATATTTACGCCGCGAATCAGGCCAACAACAGGGTAGACATGATAAATCCAGAGGGAGTCGTATCGGTATACGACAGCAATGCCTCATTTTGCAGCGGCCTGGCTGTACATAGCGGACAGCTATACGTAGCCGCAACCGACCAACCAGGTGTCACCGGCTCAGGTGTAGGGACAATACTCAGCATGTCGGGACCCGAAATGATCTCCGCAGTAACATTCGGTTTTGACTATGACGGAGAAGCTCAACTGACGTTTGACAACAATAACAACCTTTACATCCCGATCTTTAACCAGGGAAACCTCCAGGGGAATGTGCTCCGAGTCTCGCCCGACGGCACGAGGACAACACTCCAGATGCCTGATATCCCTTGGATAACAGGGATCGTTGCCGATGCTTCCGGACATTTATATGTGTCAGGCGTGCAAAGTACCCCTACTAACTTTACCGGCTTGCTGGTCAAACTGACCATGCATTGATCTATAACTTTACAACGATACCCCTCGCTTCCATGGGATAAAATCATCCTGTACATGTCTGACGGCGGCGATCTCGATCTCCCCGCTGGCGACACCGATCACATAATCCAATATCCTCGCCCCCGCCTGCGGGATCGTCTCCTTCCCTTCGATCACCGTCCCGGTATTGATATCGATGATGTCCTGCATCCGCTCGAACAACGCCGTATTCGAAGCGATCTTCACCACCGGCGCCACGGGGTTTCCTGTCGGGGTCCCAAGCCCGGTCGTGAACAGCACGATATTCGCTCCCGCCGCCACCTCCGCCGTCGTCGATTCTACATCATTGCCCGGCGTGCATAACAGATTCAGCCCCGGCTTCGTCACCTTCTCAGGATAGTCCAGCACCGCTGCCACCGGCGAAGTCCCGCCCTTCTTGGCCGCCCCTGCCGACTTGATCGCATCGGTGATCAGCCCATCCCGAATATTTCCGGGTGAAGGGTTCATATCAAACCCCGAGCCCACCGCCTTCGCCCGTTCGTTGTACGTCCGCATCAGCGTCGCGAACCGCTCCGCCGTCCCGACATCCACACACCGGTCGCTCAGATTCTGCTCCACCCCACAGAGCTCCGGGAACTCCGAGAGGATCACCGACCCGCCCAACGCGACCAGCAAATCGGACGTATACCCAATCGCCGGATTCGCCGAAATACCCGAGAACCCATCCGATCCGCCACATTCCAGCCCAATACAAAGCTTACTCAACGGCGCCGGCTTTCGCTGCTGGTGATTGGCCAGGATCAGCCCGGCAAACGTTTGCTTGATCGCCAGCGAAAGGAACTCCGATTCCTTGCCCACCTTCTGCTGGTCGAGAATATACATGGGTTTGGAGAAATTGGGCGACCGCTTCCTGATCTCCTCCTCCAGAATACTCACCTGCGCATTCTGACACCCCAGGCTTAACACCGTCGCTCCGGCCACATTCGGATGCGTGATATACCCCGCCAGCAACCCGCATAGCGCCTGCGCATCCTGCCGCGTACCCCCGCAGCCTCCATCATGCGTCAGGAACTTGATGCCATCTACATTCGGGAACAATCGCTGATGAGTAACCGCCCCATAGTCGGCATGCAGGTCGGTCCCCAGGATCTCTTCCACGCTCTTTCCCGTCTTATATAACTCAATCAATTGCTGAGACTGCAATTGATAAGACCTGTTACGCCCATACCCAAGATCGGTCACCAATGCCTGCTGCAAGACATCCAGGTTGCGGTTCTCACAAAATACCATCGGGATGACCACCCAGTAATTGGCCGTCCCTACGCTTCCGTCAGCCCGGTGGTAGCCGGAAAAGGTCCGGTCCTTAAATGGCTTTACATCCGGGACGACCCATTCCGTATGCCGCTCCCCGACCGTAAAATCATTCGCCGCATGTTTCACATTCGTTGTGCTGATCAATCCGCCCTTCACGATCGGTTGCTGCGCCTTTCCCACCAGCACCCCGTACATCATGATCGAATCACCAGGCGCCAGATCGACAGTCGCAAACTTATGCTTGGCCTTTATATTTTCAGCAATCCGATATTCCTCACCTTCGAACGAAACCAGAGCCCCTTTTTCGAGGTTGGTCAGCGCCACCAGCACGTTGTCGGCCGGATGCACTTTCAATACATTGGAAATAGTACTCATACAATGTCTTTTTTTATACTCATCATTGCCAGAGCCGTCAGTGCTCCTTTATTCATCAGGATATCCAGCTGCTCCAGCACCGCCGCCGGAAATCCCTTCAGTAGCAATAGGTCCACTCCCCAGAGCAATGTATCCCCCAAAACTTTCATCACTACTTCGTCAGCCGGATACCGCGCCCACAAGTCCGCAAAATATCCCGCCTTCTCATCCCATCCCTCTTTCTGCTCCGCCCGCATAAACAGCAGGAAGGCTGCCCACCCAAGCGCGATATGCGCAGGCGCTTTCGAATGGTGCTTGTAGTGCTCCAGCAACACCGGCACTACTCTGCTTTTCATCTTCGACGAATACTGCATCGTAATGCTCATCCACTGATGCTGAAGGTGCGGGTTCCGGAACCGGTCGAGTACCTTCAGCCCGAATTCCCTCGCAACCCCGTCCTCGCGCGCAGGCGCATAAGGGATGGCCGGAGCAATCTCCTTCATCATGAGATCAGAAACAAAAGCCGAGAACGCCGCATCATCCATGCCCTTTTTCACCGTCGTAAACCCCGCCAATACTGCCAGTCCGCAACTCAACGTATGCGTCGCATTCAACATCCGCAGTTTCAGCTCCCGGTAGATCTCGATATCCGGTTCGATGATCACGCCCTCGTCGGCAGCTGCAAAAGACAAAACCGACCTCACCTGCTCATCCCCCTCGATGGCCCAAAGCCGGTATGCTTCGCAAACCGCCAACAGCCCATCCGTATAACCCAGATCATGCTCCAATTGTTGTAAGGCTGTTGCATCCGGTTTGCCCGGAACGATCCGGTCCACCAGCGACGAACAGAACGAGCAATGCCGGTCCAGCCAAAACAGGAAATCCGGCTCCAACTGATTCATCATTGCCAACTCCCTGACAATACCGGCGAGTTTTTTCCCATTGTCTACGATCAGCTCCGTCGGAACGATCACCATCCCGCTTTCGGGGCTGCCTCCGAATGCCCTATACCGCTCGTACAGGACGGCCAGGAGCTTCCCCGGGAACGAAGCCGGAGGCTGCCGCCGGATATCATCCTCCACCAGTTGAATGCCGACTTCCGTGGTATTACTGATCACGATCTGCATCTCCGACCGGCGGGCAAGGCCGAGGATCTCCGCCCAATGATCTCTTGCCGACAAGACCCGGCTGATCGCCGAACAAATGATATTCTCCTCCAACTTTCTTCCATCCTCGATCCCGCGAACACATAAGGTGTACAACCCGTCCTGCCGGTCAAATACTCCGGCATCCCCTGAATCCGTCGACTTCACCACCACCACCCGGCCATTGAAAAGGCCCTGCCGGTTCGCCTTGTCGATAAAGTAATCGGGCAGGCCCCGCAGCAATACCCCCGTCCCGAACTGTAAAACTTTCTCCGGCAGTTCGAACAACGCAGGGCCTGGCTTGATCAATCCCGTCTCCCGGATAGCAGATAAGTTTTCTTTTGATAAGTTCATATTGATCGATTCAATTCTTTTCTGACCTTTCGAACAATGGATAACGCTTCCACTGTTTTCGCCTGCAACAGATCATAATGCCCATGGATCATGATATCCTCCGTGATCAGCTTGCTGCCCATCCCAACAGCCGATACACCCGACTGATACCAGTCACGGATATTTTTCTCATCGATCTCCACGCCGCCGGTAGGAATGAACTTCTGCCCGATGAACAACGTGAAGATCGACCGCAGGAATTCCGGCTTCAGGATATTGGCGGGGAATAACTTGATGATCGGTGCTTCCAGCTGCTGCGCCTGATAGATCTCGGTTGGTGTCATACAGCCCGGTATCCACGGCAGACCTGCCCCCTTCGCCACCGCCGCCACCGCCGGGTTGACGATCGGCGACACGATAAAGTCCGCGCCCGCCAACACAAAGGCTTCCGCCTCTTCCGCTGATTTGACCGTGCCGATCCCCAGGTGCAACGATGGCAGTTCCGCCGCCAGCGTCTTTCTCATGGCTGTGAAATTCTCCAGCGCCGCCGAACCCCTGTTGGTATATTCGATCGCCCGGACACCAGCCTTGTACAATACCCGCGCAATATCCAGACTTACCGTCTGGCTGTGGCAATAATACAAAGGCAGGATGCCGGTACTGAAGATATTCATCATAACAGTCTTGCTATTTTTCATGGGTCATCATCAATTTTTCGATATCGTCAGCCGGTTGGTCGGTCGCATCGCTTGGAATAAATAGTTTGAAAAAAGCCGCCGCCGTCGCGAATTCCAACGTTTCGTCCACCGGCCGATTCCGGTAAAGCCCGCGGATCAACCCAGCCATGAAGCAGTCGCCGCTGCCTACCTTATCTACGATCGCATCCGACGAATATTCCCGCGACGAATAGAGTTTACCATCATCAAAAAAGCTCGTGTAGTAATGAATACCCTTCTCCCCCCGGTCAAAACGGAAGGTGTTTCCTATCTGACTCACCCGCGGGAAGCGCTCGATGATCTGCCGGCTCGTCCGTCGCGCATGCTCCAGAAAATCCGCTTTCTTCCCCCTTTCCAGCAGCTCCGGG
>DATMLR010000284.1:0-12045 GCA_035570015.1 Puia sp. | reverse complement strand
CAATAGAAGAGACCCGCCTCGGGATCCCCGTCCTTTTCATCGAAGAGGGCCTTCACGGCTATAGTGGCCTCGGCAGCACGTCTTTTCCAATTCCGTTGCAGCTATCGGGCGCCTGGGATACTGCTCTGCTTTATGAAGTCGGGCGAGCCATTGGCACAGAGACCCGGGCTTTCGGCATCGATATGCTCCTTGCGCCGGTCCTCTGCCTCCCGCGTGACCCGCGCTGGGGCCGCACCGAAGAGACTTACGGCGAAGACACGTGGCTCGATGCGCGCAACGCCGTTGCCATAGTGAAAGGACTGCAGGGCGAAGGTGTCGGCCGGCCCGATGCCGTTATCTCCGAGCCCAAGCACTTTGCCGTACATGGTGTCCCTGAAGCCGGCAGCAATACCGCTCCGGTCAACATGGGAGAGCGTGAGGTCCGGAGCTCCTTCCTCCCTGTCTTTGAGGCGGCGGTGCGTGAGGGTGGCGCCCTGGCTATGATGGCCGGTTACAGCGAGCTGGACGGCATTCCCTGTGTGGATAATAAATGGCTGCTCACCGACGTCTTGCGCAGAGAGTGGGGGTTCAAAGGCTTTGTGCTCTCCGATTTGGGGGCCATAAAAATGTCCCTTGAAACACACCACGTCGCGGCGGATGCTCCCGATGCCCTTGCGCAAGCATTAAAAGCCGGCCTCAACATGCAGTTCTACGATTGGCCGCATGGCGAATTCATGAAGGCTATGAAGGCGGCCCTGGCGCGGGGCTTGCTGACAACGGAACAGCTCAACCGCGCAGTCCGCGATGTCCTGCGGGTGAAATTCCTGCTCGGTCTTTTCGACCATCCCTATACGGATACTACACTCAGCGCCCGCGTCTTCCATACGCCCGCCCACCAGGCCCTGGCCCTTAAGGCAGCTGCGGAGAGCATTTGTCTCTTGAAAAATGAAGGGCACATCCTGCCGCTGCGCGGAGATGTCCACAAACTTGCCCTCATTGGTCCGCTGGCTGCCAGCACCTATCCCGGTGGCTACTCCAACCCGGAGTCCAAGGCTATCTCTATCCTCGACGGTCTCCGCCGCAGGGCCGGGTCCGGCCTTTCAATCAGCTATGAACAGGGCTATTCGCCGGACAGCGCCGGACAGGGCTTGTTGTCTACTGCCATCGATGCGGTGAAAAAGGCCGATGTCGCCATTGTGGTACTGGGTGAAGACCCGGCTGTTGTAGGGGAAGGCAAGGACCGCGCTCACCTGGGCCTAAGCGAACAGCAGCTGCAAATGATCAAGGCCGTTAGCGAAACCGGAAAGCCCGTGGTTGTCCTTCTGTGCAACGGCCGCCCGCTTTGCATCAATTGGGTCGCCGCGCATATTCCGGCTATCGTCGAGACATGGTTTTCAGGCGAACAAGGCGGCCTGGCCATCGCCGATGTCCTGCTGGGGCATACCAATCCTTCCGGCAAACTGCCCATGACTTTTCCCCGGTCGGAAGGGCAGATCCCATTATATTACAATCATAAGCCTTCTTCCCTGCATCGCTATGTCGACGAGCAGGATACGCCTTTATTTCCGTTCGGCTACGGGCTCAGTTATACGCAGTTTGGGTACAGCGACCTGAAGGTGACGCCTGTTACTATTCCCGCCGGGTCTTCCGCCGATGTCCAGGTCACCGTCAGCAATACCGGTGACGTCGCCGGCGCGGAAGTGGCACAACTCTATATTTGCGAGCACGTCAGCAGCGTCACTACGCCCGGGCTGGCCCTCAAGGCCTTTGGCCGCGTTACGCTTAACCCCGGCGAAAGCCGTACCCTCCACTTTCGGCTGGGCCCCGATCAATTGGCCCTCTGGAACCGTGAAATGAAAAGGGTAGTGGAGCCCGGCGAATTTGACATTATGGTTGGCGGTTCCTCCACAGATATCCGGCTCAAAGATATCCTGCGGGTTACTTCACGGCAATAAAATCCTATCAAATGGCAACTACCCATCCAAAACAAAAGGCCGGCAAGGCCGCCCGCAGTCTGCCTGTTGCCAGGCTTTGGCTCTTCCGGGCTATTGCCATAGCGCTGGCCTTCCTGCTGTTTGTGGTATTCGAACTTTCTCTGCGGCTGTTCCATTATGGATATGACACGTCGCTCTTTATCGATGCCCCTGGCAACAAAGAATACCTGGTCTTCAATCCCGATGCTTCCAAACGGTATTTCACCGATCAGCTGAATGCCACCACGGGCAACCGCGAACCTTTCCGTAAGGTGAAGGAGGCAGGCACCCTTCGCATCTTTGTGCTGGGGGAATCCACTACGATCGGGTACCCGTATTTTCACAATGGCTCTTTCCACCGCTGGCTCCAATATCGTTTGATGAGGTCTTTTCCCGACAAGAAGCTGGAGATCATCAACCTTTCCCTCACCGCAGTCAACTCTTATACCGTTCTGGGCTTTGCGCGGGAAGCGGTCAAGTACAACCCAGACGCCATCCTTATTTATACAGGGCACAACGAATACTACGGCGCGTTGGGCGTTGGGTCCACCAACCGGCTCGGCAGCAGCCCCTGGCTGGTCAATACTTTGCTCAAGCTCCGGCAGCTGCGCGTCGTACAGCTGCTGACGCGGGTCTGCGGGAAGATCGCCGGTGTCTTTTCCTCCGGTCCGGCCAAAACCGGAAAAACAAGGATGGAACTCATGGTCGCCGACCAGCAGATCGATTATGGCTCCCCGTTATTCGACCGCGGAATCAGACAATTCGAGACGAATATGGACGAAACGCTTGATATATGCCATCGGTATAGGATACCCGTTTTTATCAGTAATCTCGTCTCTAATTTAAAGGACCAGCGGCCGTTCATCAGTGTTTCCCCTGGGAATCCTGCCACCGACAGCGCCAGTGCGCTCTATGACTATATGCTCGGTGGCCACGCCTGGGCCGACGGCGATTTCGCCACGGCAAAGCAGGACTATACCCGGGCTAAGGAAAAGGATGCCCTGCGTTTCCGCGCTCCGGAACGGATAAATGATATCATCGCAGGCTTCTGCCAAAAATATGATAATGTACACCTCGTCGATACCCGCTCTGCTTTTGAAGCTGCCTCGGACCATGGGATCATCGGGAAATCGTTGCTGCTCGAGCACGTGCATCCAAACCTGGCCGGGTATGCGCTGCTGTCGGACGCCTTCTATCGTGCCTTGCAGCAGCAGAGCCTCATCCCCGTCGCGGGGGGAATGGAAATGGATTTTCGGCAACTCCTTAGGGAAATGCCGCTAACCCGCGTGGATTCGCTTGCCGGAGCCTATAAGATCGCCAACCTGGAAAATAATTGGCCCTTTTCCGATTCCGGCCGCTATGCGAGTCCTCCTTCCCGGGATGCCCTTCATCTCTCCACCGAAGAAGAAGATCTTGCTTACGCCGTTGCCTTTGAGCATCTTTCCTGGGAGGAGGCAATGCGCCAGCTGTATGACTATTACAGCAAGACGGAGGATTGGGCCAAAGCGGCTACTGTTATG
This sequence comes from Puia sp., assembly GCA_035570015.1. Taxonomy (GTDB): domain Bacteria; phylum Bacteroidota; class Bacteroidia; order Chitinophagales; family Chitinophagaceae; genus Puia. Next base: position 8,573 of record DATMLR010000284.1, on the reverse strand, counting down.
GAAGGATTGTGCCTTGAACACCCTTCGGAAGCCGCCTGGTACGAAAAGGCTGCCATGTTGTATGGCAAATTAGAAGAAAGCGAAAAGGCAATTTTTTATTTTGGTCAGGCTTTCAGCCGCGAGCCGTCATTCGAAAGAGCTCATTACCTTTTCGCGCTCTGCCTCAAGGCAGACAGGCCTGTGGATGCAATGCCCTATCTCGACTATGCCATCGCCAACAACGATGCGGGTATGAACCTGCTGCCCGTCCGGGATGCGACAGTGGAGATCGTGCGGCTGGAACGACAATTGTCAAAGGATTCAGCCAACGCCGATTTAATAAGGACAATTTCCCAATTGTACCTGAAGATGGGCAACAAGCCTGCCGCGCTCAAATACAATTCCCTTGCCGCAGCGCGCGTGCGGTAAATAAAAAAACCCGCACCTGCGTGCGGGTCGATCAGTTGCTGCCAGCTGGTTGCTTAAATATGTGTCTCGATCTTTTTAACAAAATTCGATTTGGGCTGTGCTCCAAGGAGTTTGTCAACCACCTTCCCGCCTTTGATGAAAAGGATGGCGGGGATGCTGGTAATACCATAATTGATCGATAGCTGCGGATTATGGTCTACATTGACTTTCCCTATGTTGATCCGCCCATCGTACTCCTTGGACAGTTCATCGATCACCGGACCGATCGCGCGGCAAGGCCCGCACCACTCAGCCCAAAAGTCTACAACGGTTAACTTATCCGACGCAATCACCTTCTCCTGAAAATTTGTATCCGTGAACTCTAAAGCCATAAATGAATCAATTTTTTATGTGATATGTTTATTTCTTACTTTACAAAGATCAGCTTTTTCCAATAAACTTTTGGTCAGGTAGCGGACATAGCTGGAGTACGACTTCTTGACATACGCCAGCTGGTCGTATCGTACCGGCGCTGAAGCGCCTGGGCAGGGCCAAGGATTTGGTCGTGACTTGCCCGAAACGGGCTACGTCACGACGCTGATCTCCAATTCGGGGGTTCGTTCCAGAAAGGCGGACATTTCGTCATTCATCTCAAACCCTGTCCCCATGGTATACAGGCTGATCCGTGCTTGGCTCCTGGGTTCTAAGATATTGAATTTCAGGCCTGATTTGCCCGGATATTTTTTGATATTCTTCTCAATGAACTGAACCAGCTCTTCATTGATAAAACGCGCTTCCACATCCATTATTACTTGTCGGGTAAGGATTGGCTTAATGCTTTCCAGCAGCATGATCTTCTCAATTCTGAACTCGAATTCAGTTTTGGAAAAGCGCTGGCGGAACCCGCCGGCCAGGAAAAGGTTCTTGCCTTTTTCGAGGTAGTTGGCATAGCGGGTGTAGTCTTCGCTCCACAACATGAACTCGGCTTTGCCGGTATAGTCTTCGATGGTAAAGCTTCCAAATTGCTTGCCGGTTTTACTGACGCGGTGCTGGGCTTCAATGACGAGGCCGGCGAGGCGCCAGGCTTTGCCGGGGTTGCTTTGGAGGGTCACGGCTTCTTTTATTTCGTTGAATTCGCCGAGTTGCGTAATGCCATAGTGGGTGATCTCGAATTTGAAGTGGTCCAGCGGGTGGCCGCTCATGAACATACCCGTTACTTCTTTCTCATGGTCCAGCAGTTCGGTCAGCGTCCAGGATTCGCAGGCGGGGATTTTGGGGGTGGCGATGGCCGGCATGGCCAGATCGCCGAATAGACTATTGCTGCTTTGGGTGGAATTTGTCTGATACACATTCCCGAACTTGATGATCTTCTCCAGCCCGGTGGACGTATCGCCCGCAGGGATATAAAAATATTGCGCCCGGTGCAGTTCGGGGAAGCAGTCGAAGGAACCAGCATAGGCGAGGCTTTCCAGGGTCTTCTTGTTGACGGAGCGTTGGTTGATCCGTTTGATGAGGTCGAAGATGGTGGAGAAACTGCCGCCCTTACTCCGTTCTTCGATGATGCTTTCAACTGCGGCTTCGCCGACGCCTTTCAGGCCGCCCAGTCCGACGCGAATCTCGCCGCGCTGGTTGACGGCGAAGCCTTTTTTGGATTCGTTGACATCCGGCCCAAGGACTTTCAGGCCCATGCGTTTACATTCCTCCATAAAGAACGTGATCTTGTCGATGCTGCCGGCGTGGTTGAGCACGGAGGCCATATACTCGGAGGGGTAATGTGCTTTGAGGTAGGCGGTCTGGTAGGCAACAAAGGCATAGCAGGTGGAGTGGGACTTATTGAAAGCATATTGGGCAAAGGCTTCCCAGTCGGTCCAGATCTTTTCCAGGATGGCGGCGGCGAACCCTTTGGCGGCTGCGCCGTTGATGAACTGGTTTTTCATTTTATCCAGGATGGACTTTTGCTTTTTGCCCATGGCTTTGCGCAGGACGTCGGCATCGCCCTTGCTGAATCCGGCCAGCTTCTGGGCGAGCAGCATGACCTGTTCCTGGTAGACGGTGATGCCATACGTATCGCCGAGATATTCTTCCATTTCGGGGAGGTCGAACACGATCGGGTCGCGGCCATGTTTCCGGTCGATGTAGTTGGGAATATAAGCGATGGGCCCCGGCCGGTACAAGGCGTTCATGGCGATCAGGTCATTGAACTTATCCGGTTTCAGGTCTTTCAGGTATTTCTGCATGCCGGGACTTTCGAACTGGAATGTACCGATGGTCTCAGCGCGCTGATATAGCCCGAAGGTCTTTGTGTCGTCGAGCGGAATCAGGTCGATATCGATGGCGATGCCGTGGTTCTCTTTGATGAGCTCGAGTGACGTCTTCAGGATGTTGAGGGTCCGAAGGCCCAGAAAGTCCATTTTCAGCACGCCGGCTTCTTCGATGACGCTGCCTTCGATCTGGGTCACGAGCAGGTCGGAATCCTTGGCGGTGCAGACGGGCAGGATCGTCATCAGGTCATCGGGGGCGATGATGATGCCCGCGGCGTGGAGACCGGTATTGCGCACGGAGCCTTCGAGGCGTTCCGCTTCGTGGAGGACACGGCTGCGGATATCCTCTCCCTTATAGATATCTCGCAGAAGCCTGACGTTGGCGAGGTCGTCGGCGCTGACGCCGTCTTTTTCTTCGAGTGATTTCTCTCCGTCTTTGGCGGTTATCGGGGCGTGGAGTACGCGTCGCAACTCGATGCCCGGCCGTTCCGGCACCAGTTTGGCGAGGGCGTTTGATTCGGCGAGCGGGAGGTCGAGCGCCCGGGCGACGTCCTTGATACTCATTTTGGCGGCCATCGTGCCGTAAGTAACGATCTGGGCCACCTGGTTCCGGCCATACTTGCGGACCACGTATTCGATCACCCGCTGCCGGCCTTCGTCGTCGAAGTCGGTATCGATGTCCGGCATGGACTTGCGGTCGGGGTTGAGGAAGCGTTCGAAGAGAAGGTTGTATTTGATCGGATCGATGTTGGTGATGCCGATGCAGTAGGCAACGACGCTCCCGGCTGCCGAGCCGCGGCCGGGGCCGATGAATACACCCATATCCCGGCCGGCTTTGATGAAATCGCTGACGATAAGGAAGTAGCCGGCGAAGCCCATAGTCCGGATGGTAAACAGCTCGAAGTCGATCCGTTCCCGGATTTCCGGAGTGAGGTCGCTGTAACGGAGCTTCGCGCCTTCCTGGGTAAGATATTTCAGGTATTCCCACTGGTTCAGGTTGCTGTCCTTGTGGATCTGAAATTCCTTCGGGATCGGGAAAGCCGGAAGGAGGATATCTTTTTTGAGGTTAAGTACCTCTATTTTGTCGACGATCCGATTGGTGTTGTCGATCGCCTCCGGAATGTCACTGAATAAAGTGGACATCTCCTCTGTCGTCTTGAAATAGAACTGGTCGTTCGGGAATTTGAACCGCCTGTTCCTGATATTGGTGTCGTCGTTGACGAAGTCATCATATCCGGGCGTCGCTTGTTTTTCCCCGGTATTGATGCAGAGCAGAATATCGTGCGCGTTATAGTCTTCCCGGTCGGTATAGTGGCTGTCGTTCGTGGCGATCACCGGGACGTTGTATTTGCGGGCGAATTGGAGGAGGGTATGGTTAATCTTCTCCTGTTCCGGGATATTGTGGCGTTGGAGCTCGATGAAATAGTCCTGGCCGAAGAGGTCGAGCCACCACCGGAATTCCTGCTCGGCTTTCTCTTCGCCGCCGTTCAAGATGGTCTGGGGAACGTAGGCGCCGATGCAGCAGGTTGTGGCGATCAGCCCTTCGTGATATTGGCGGATCAGTTCCTTGTCGATGCGCGGGTATTTACTGTAAAGGCCTTCGGTATAGCCGAGGGAGGTCAGTTTGATGAGGTTCTGGTAACCCTGTTTGTTCTTTGCCAGCAGGATCTGATGATAGCGTTCGTCGCGCTGGTCCTTGGTGAAGGATTTGCGAAAGCGGTCTTCAACGACATAGAATTCGCAGCCGACAATGGGTTTGACTTTAAGGGTACCGTCTTCGTTCTTGTGCTTATAGGCTTCCGCTACGAATTCGAAGGCCCCAAACATGTTGCCATGGTCGGTGATGGCAAGAGCAGGCATGCCATCCTTAATGGCCTTCTTATAAAGGCTTGGAATGGAAGCCGCCCCGTCGAGCAGGGAGAATTGCGTGTGGCTATGTAAATGAGAGAATTTGCTCATGGGAACATGCAATTAAGTAACAAAACAGGACAAACTTCGTTCATAGAAAGCACAAAGTTTCCACAGCGGGGCGTACCGTTGTTTCCACTAAGAGGTGTACCCCTGGGGGGTATACTGTTATTTGCGCAGAAAGGCGTAGATGGCGAGGATTGCGCCTACGATGCCCAGGAATTGGATCAGGCCGGCGAAATAGATCTGGCGTGTCATTCTAACTTCGAGGTCACTCATTTGGTCCTTTACCGATTGGATCTCGTCTTTCACAAAAGCCTTGGTGGCCATAATCTCGTCTTTCACAAAAGCCTTGGTGGCCAAAATCTCGTCTTTCACAAAAGACTTGGTGGCCAGTTCTTCCCTTTCCTCTTCCTTGTGGTCGTTCAGGGCTTCATTTATGGTCGACACCAGATTCTGTGCCCGGTCGTCGGGCATATGCAGGTCTTTTCGGAAGATGTCGTATAGTCGTATTTGCGTAGGGTTCTTCATAACCTCCATTCTCACGGTTTTCATAAAAAAGGTTTGTGATAACAGTGCAAAGCTAGAGAGTAAAAAATAAATATTTGGGAAAAAATGAGTTTTGGGAGCGGGAAAATGAAAAAAGCAAAAAATTTTCGGTTGGTGAGCAATAAAGGGAAAATATTTTCGGTTGGTGGGTACAATGGTTTGGCAGGATGATGGGTTTGGCGAGGATGACCAGGAGCGGCGGGTTGACCCTTCCATTTTGGCCGTTTATTTGCTATCTTTGTCCGTGCCAATGTCCTCAGAAGTGGATAATATGTTAAAAACTACCCTTTTTATGGCTGCCCTTTTGCTGCTTGCCAGTTGCAGCACGGTCAAATCCGGCTCTTCAAAGCAGGGCGCCTCGGCAACTACTACTACCACTTCAACAAACGGTTCCATACAATTCATTGATAATATTTCGGTCAAGCCTTCGGGCAGGCAGGACAAGTCAGGCAGCTCGATCAGTCCGGTCACCGGAAGTGCGGGATCGCGGGCTGCGGGAGGTACATCGGGAGCCGGCATTGAAAATTACCCGGCGCTTCAGTTCAAGTTTGCAATCCTGGAAAATGCTTCCGTCGAGGAGCTGGATAACCCCAAGCTGCTGAGCTTCATGGACTATTGGTATGGGGCGCCCTACCATTACGGGGGGATGTCCCGGGACGGCATCGATTGCTCGGGTTTTGCCTTTTTGCTGATGTCGTCGGTGTATAGCCTGGCATCGCTGCCCAGGACCGCCAAAGAGCAATATGAGTTATCGCGTCATATCCGCCGCGATGAGCTGCAGGAGGGTGATCTGGTCTTCTTTCATACGCTGGGCCGGCGGCGTGCGGTCACGCATGTCGGTGTCTACCTCCGCAACAATAAATTTATCCACGCCTCTGTCTCCGGGGTGATGATTAGCGATCTGAGCGACGGCTATTACGACAAGCACTTCGTGGGCGCCGGCCGGGTCCTCGTACAGGGCTAACCCGATTTCCGCATTATTATATAGAAGTTCCGGTCTACGGACAGGTTGCCGTCGCCGCCGGAGCCGTTGCCTGTTGCGCCGACGGTCTGGATGCGCGGGCCGGGGCCATTCGGCGCGCGGTGTCCCGCCTGCTGGGCGGGTGCGGGAGGCGGCATCTGGCCTCCGCTGCTCTGGATGACCTGGCCGTCCGTACCGGCGGGCATGGTCTGCCAGTCTTCCGTTGGGTAGATCCATTTCTCGGGCAGGCCGCCGACAAATACTTTGATCGGCATATTGAAGCCTTTGACGCAGTTGGACCACCGAGAGGAGATGACGTCTCCGCTGGTCTGATAGGTCAGCACGGGGATCTGCGTGGTTCGCAGGTATTGGTCGAAGATCTTGGAGAAGTCCTTACCGGCGTACTGGCTCATATAGTTTTCGATTTGCCCGGTCGTCACCGTCTGGTGATAGAAAGTGCGGTTGATCCCGTGGAGCATTCCGCGGTAGGCGCTGTCGCCCATGATCTGGCGGATCATGTGCAGCATATTGCCACCCTTATAGTACATATCCCCGGACCCTTCCTTGTTGACGTCATAGGTACCGATGATGTTCGAGGCGTTGGTGATATTCTTTCGCGTTCCGATCACATAGTCGTTGCCGGCCTCTTCACCATACATATAGGTGGTGAAGAGCGTTTCGGAATAATTTGTAAAGCCTTCGTGGATCCACATATCCGCGGCGTCCTTGTCGGTGATGCTGTTGCCGAACCATTCGTGCCCGCTTTCGTGGACGATGATGAAGTCCCATTTCAAGCCCCAGCCCGTACCGGAGAGATCGCGGCCGAGGTAGCCGTTTTCGAACCGGTTGCCATAGGCGACGTTGCTCTGGTGCTCCATTCCGAGGTGTGGCGCTTCGACGAGCTTATAGTCGTCTTCATAGAACGGGTAGGGCCCATACCAGTATTCAAAGGCATCCAGCATGGTATCGACCTGTTTGAACTGGGGTTTTGCTTTCTCGAGATTGTAATCAAGCACCCAGAAATTGCAATCCAGGTTCCCTTTGAGGCCTTTGTATTGTTCGGACCAGTTGACGTATTTGCCGATATAAGGGATGATATCGTAGGAGTTGATGGGGTTGACGACGGCCCAGGTCCACGTAGTGGTGCCGTTGCCGTTGGACTTCCTGTCGCGCAGCCGGCCATTGCCGATGGCAATGAGGCTATCGGCGACGGTGATGCTCATCACTACGCCGCTGTCGGGTTCATCATAGAGGTGATCCTTACAGGGAAACCAAACGCTCGCGCCCAGGCCTTCGTCAGCGACGGTCATCCAGGGTCTTCCCTGTTTGTCTTTGGTCCATATCCAGCCGCCGTCCCAGGGCGGATTAACCGCTACGCGCGGCTTGCCTTCGAATCTCAGCCGGACGGTCTCGATCTCGCCGGTCTTCAGCGGTTTCGGCCAACGGACGTGAAAGACATTCCCTTCGCGGATGAAGGTCAGCGACTTTTTACCCCAGGTAGCGGAAAGCAAGATCATCGGTTCCTGGAGGTCGATCTGCATCATTTGTCCGTCGGCGATAGCCTGGAAGGTTATCGCGTTTTCTCCGGAGAGCGTTTGTTTGTCATAGTCAGGGGTGACGTGGAGCTCGTATTTGAGGAGGTTCCACCAGCTCCGTTCGGGGGTAACACTGCCCCTTAGGGTATCGGCGCGGGTGAAGGTCCGTTCGGGGGTCAGCAACTGGGCGCGGCTGTGCCGGCCGAGGGCGAGAGAAAATATCGCAAGAAGCAGCAGTTTACGACGCATTGGTTATCTTTAATTTAAGGTAGGTTACCGACAATGAAGGTAAATAAACATTTTTGGATCGCGCTGATCCTGCTGGCAGGATGTAGTTCCAGGAAGGCTGATGCCGGAAAAAAAGTGTTCTATTATAATGAGTCCGATGGCATAGCGACGCTGGACCCGGCCTTTGCCAAGAATCGGTCTGTTATGTGGGTTGTCCATCAGTTGTACAGTACGCTGGTGGAGACGGATGATCAGCTGCATTTTGTCCCGGCGCTGGCGCGGAATTGGGAAGTATCAGCTGACCGCACGGTCTGGACTTTTCATTTGCGCAGCGACGCGTTCTTTGTTGACGATCCGGCTTTTCCGGGTGGAGGGGGGCGGCGATTGGTGGCTTCGGATGTGGTGTATAGCTTCAGCCGGCTGCTCGATCCGCGGACCGCAAGCAGCGGAGCATGGATCTTTCACGGGCGGATAGATACTGCGGGCGTCGGGGCATTTCAGGCGGTGGATGACAGTACGTTCCGGCTACGGCTGCTGCGGCCGTTCAATCCGATCCTGGGTTTGCTGAGTATGGAATATTGTTCGATCGTGGCGCGGGAGGTAGCGGAGCAATATGGGAAGGACTTCCGGCGTCATCCCTGCGGTACCGGACCGTTCCGTGTGCAGTCCTGGGAGGAAGGGCAGGCATTGATCCTGCTGAAGAACGAACATTATTTTGAAAAGGACAGTGTGGGCCGATCCTTG
>DATMLR010000283.1:0-4762 GCA_035570015.1 Puia sp. | reverse complement strand
TGCCAACCTGACAGGTGCAAAAGATTGGTCGGGCTTTTGCGAATTTGCAGGGTATGGATAGGAATGAATATACATTTATCGACTATACCCCCGGGCCGGATGCAGAACTTTTGGATAGTTATTCTCAAACGATCACTTCCGTGGTGAGCCAGGTAGCGGAGGCCGTCGTGCACATCCAGGTGCAGAAGCGGACGAACGACCCCCGCACCCGCGAGACACGCTTACTGCCAGGTTCGGGGTCTGGGTTTATCATCTCGACAGATGGATTCGTAGTCACCAATAATCATGTCATTGAACTGGCGGAGGACATCAAGGTATCCCTGGCCGATGGCCGAACGGTAACAGCAGAGCTGAAGGGGACCGACCCTTCCACCGATATCGCCGTGCTGAAGATTGACGGAACGGGGTTGAAGGCATTGGTCTTTGCCGATTCGGAGAGCTTGCAACCGGGGCAGATCGCGATTGCGATCGGCAATCCGCTTGGCTTGCAGCATACCATAACGGCCGGGGTCGTGAGTGCACTCGGTCGGACCCTCCGGGCCAACAATGGGAGACTCATCGACGATATCATTCAGACGGACGCGTCGTTAAACCCTGGTAATTCCGGGGGGCCACTGGTCAATTCGCTCGGTCAGGTCATCGGGGTCAATACGGCGACGATCCCTTCCGCGCAGGGACTTTGCTTCGCGGTCAGCTCGAACCTGGCTGCATTTGTGGCAGGGAAGCTGATCATGGAAGGACGCGTAAAGCGGGCATATCTCGGAATTGCAGGACAGGTCGTGAATCTGACCGGACGGATGGTGGCCGCCAACCGGCTCGAGCGGAAAACCGGAGTGTATATTTATGAGGTAGTCCCTGACCAGCCCGCATACAACAATGCGATCCGCGTGGGAGATATCATCGTATCTTTCAATGGAAAGGGGATCGGTACGGTGGATGAGCTGCATAAAGGGTTGAACGCGGACGTGATCGGGCAGACCCTGGAGATGGAGGTTCTCCGGGGTGGCCACAAAGTGACGCTAAAGGTGATACCGGGGGAAATGAGGTAATTGCATGCCGGGGTCCTACGCCGGACACATGCCAGGCTCCCACGCCGGTCACCGGATCCTATGCGCGATCCCGAAGTTCAATCTCCTTGCAGAGAGATTGGAAGATCTCGTCGACATCCCCTTCCCCGTTGATGTAAACGACTTTGCCGTATTTTTTGTAATATTCGGCGACAGCGGCGGTCTTTTTCTCGTATTCTCCGTGACGGGATCGGATGGTCTTTTCATCGCGATCGTCTGACCGACCGGAGGTCAACCCGCGGTTGAGCAGTCTTTTAGTGAGCTCTTCTTCCTTTACAACGAGCGCGAGGACGAGAGCGATGGAAGTACCCTTTTGCGTCAGGAGTTTATCGAGCGCTTCAGCCTGGGCCGTAGTCCTCGGGAAACCATCGAAGAGAAAGCCATGGGCGTGAGGATTGTTGTCGAGGGCGGAGCTGATCATTTCGATGACTACTTCGTCGGGGACGAGCTGGCCTTTAGACATATAACTGTCCGCAGCAAGCCCCAGAGGTGTCTGGCCGTTAATTTCAGCGCGCAGCAGATCGCCGGTACTCAGGTGTTTCAACCCGTATTTGGCGATAAGTCGTTCCGACTGCGTACCTTTTCCGCTGCCTGGCGGCCCAAACAAAATGATGTTAAACATAATATGTACTACTTACCCTTGTTAGTCAACAAATATAGTATATTGAAATTCGACAAAAAATTGCTCCGCAAAATAATTTTTTGTCTCATTACCATAAATTTCTGCACTTTTCTCCCTTCGGTCGCAAAGTGCAAACTGGGCTCCGCCCAGTTTTGGTTTAAAAATTCTTTACCATTTTTCGTGTTTACCTTGATGGGGTGCACGAATCACAAAATCAACAGTATGGATACCAATAACAAATCCGACAATCCGGTCTATTCGCACACCGATTCTTCCCCGGTGAACCTGACCGACGAGCAGTGGAAGAACATTCTTCCGAAGAGCGTCTATTCGATCGCCCGACAGAAAGGCACGGAGCGGCCTTACAGCAGTCCGCTGGAAGAGAACCATGAGATCGGCACCTATTACTGTGCGGTATGCGGCAACCCGCTTTTCCAAAGCGATACCAAATTCGAGAGCGGCTGCGGCTGGCCAAGCTTTTATCAGCCGATCAGCAAGAGCAGTGTCATCTACCTGCCGGATCGCACTTATGGAATGGAACGGACGGAGGTGGAATGCGGACGCTGCAGATCGCACCTTGGTCATGTCTTCCACGACGGCCCCCCGCCTACCGGGCTGAGGTACTGTATCAATGGGGTAGTTCTTGATTTCGAAAAGGCAAAGGACGCTGAAAAAAAATACAACGAAGAGCATGGGAAATAATGTATTTTCGCGTCCCGAATCCCGGCCGCGGGTCGTGAGCCAGCGGAGGGGATGCGCCAACTTAGCTCAGCTGGTAGAGCATTTCATTCGTAATGAAAGGGTCGTCGGTTCGATTCCGATAGTTGGCTCCAAGCTATGCAGTTATCCCGTCTTGCCGAGACCCTGATCGGGTCTGAAATCGTCAAACTTGGAGGTGAGATCCGCGAGAAGATCCGCCGGGGAGAAAAAATTTACAATTTTACGGTAGGGGACTTCGACCCAGCCATCTTTCCGATCCCGAAAGAATTGGAGGATGGGATCGTTGATGCATACCGAAAGCATTTCACCAATTATCCCGCTGCAGAGGGCAATCTCGACCTGCGGGAGTCCATCAGCGCCTTTATCAAAGACCGGGAGGAGCTGGTCTATTCGCCGGAGGAGATCCTGGTGGCCAGCGGGGGCCGGCCGCTGATCTATTCCGTGTTCCGAACGGTGGTTGACCGGGGGGATAAGGTGATTTACGCAGTCCCGTCCTGGAATAACAACCATTACACCCATCTGAACGGAGGTGAGCATGTGGTGATCGAAGCGACAGCAGAGAACAACTTCATGCCTACCGCGGAGGCGATCCGACCTCACATCAAGGGCGCCGCGTTGCTTTGTCTTTGTTCGCCTCAGAATCCGACAGGTACGACCATTTCGCGTAAAGATCTTTCCGCTATTTGTGACCTGGTCCTGGAAGAAAATGCCCGCCGCGGACCAGAAGCGAAGAAACTCTATGTCCTTTATGATCAAATGTACTGGCAGCTGACTTACGGCGATATCGTTCATTATAACCCGGTAAGCTTACGTCCCGCCATGCGTGAGTATACAGTCTTCATCGATGCGATCAGCAAGATGTTTGCAGCGACAGGAGTGCGGGTCGGCTGGGCGATGGGGCCGGCGCTGATTATGAAAAAGATGAACGCGATCATGAGCCACATCGGAAGCTGGGCGCCCATGGCGGAACAGAAGGCTGCAGCGGCATTCCTGTTAAAGAAGGAGGCCATCGACGTCTACCTTACCACGTTTAAGGCAGGTTTGTCGGAGCGGCTGCACCGGATCTACGATGGGTTGAAAGAGTTGAAGAAGGAGGGGTATGGGGTGGATGTCCTCGAGCCCGAGGCAGGAATTTACCTGACTGTAAAGGTTGACCTGGTGGGGCAGCAGCCGATAATGACCCAACAAGAAGTAACGTCGTACTTATTAAATGAAGCAGGTCTGGCTGTAGTGCCTTTCTCCGCGTTTGGGGCTCCGGTAACGTCGCCGTGGTACAGGCTTAGCGTGGGCACCTGTCGGCTGGAAGATATTCCTGAAATGTTCGGTAAATTGAGCGGAGCGTTGAAAAAACTGGCATAGTTAAGCCGCATGCAGCCGCGCCGACGCTCAGTTTTTATTGCAGATAAAAAAGAAGGGGCTTAATTCTTTTTCCCGGATAACGCGTTGGATATTATCCCTCTTGTAGAGTGTCTTGTGCCGGTTGATGTCGAAAATCTCATGGGCCATGCAGAACGATTCTATCGTCTCGAACCGGAACAATAGGTCATTCAATTGCTCCAATTCGTGCTCCATTGATTTTTCGTTCATGTGTTCGTCTTTCACCAGAACAAGCAAATCCCTGTTACAAGCTTTCATTTCTATTAGATTTTAATCGCGAACCATATCTTAGTAACCGCCAACCATAACTTGGTAACCAACCATGCCTTAGTAACCAACCATACCTTTATTGATCCCGCACCCGCACTTCTTGCTGCTGCCGCCGACAGCACGTTGTGAACTGCAACCGACGTACGCAATGGTACTAAATAATACTAACAGAATCAATACCGCCTTTGTAGTTTTCATGATCGTTATCCTAACAAATTAACTATTTTGGACAAAAAATAGTATTGCGCGCTTCCCCCAAATCAAAAATTAACAATCCGGCTGCTAAAATGCTAAAAGTTCTCGTGGCGCCGCTGGCCTGGGGGTTGGGGCACGCAACCCGGTGTATTCCAATAATTAAAGAGTTGATCAATCAGGGTTGTACCGTCATTATTGCCGCCGGTGGTACCCAAAAGGAGATCTTACAGGAAGAATTTCCTGATCTTTCCTTTGTCGAGTTACCCGGATTCCGGCTAAAATATGGCAAAAATCGTGCCTTTACGCTGCTAAAAATAATATTTGCCATCCCGAAAATCTTGATCGGAATCAAGCGGGAAAATGAGTGGCTGCGCCGGTTTGCAGCCCGGGAGGGGCTCGATCTGGTGATTTCGGACAACCGGTACGGGCTTCATGGGGCAGGGGTCTATTCGGTTTTTATGACCCATCAATTGGCCATCAGGAGCTCTTTGGGGCCCCTGGCCGACTGGTT
>DATMLR010000282.1:0-3284 GCA_035570015.1 Puia sp. | reverse complement strand
AGGGCGGCGTCACCGTCCTGGCAAAACTAGGCTAAGCTGCGTGGTCCCGTTAAAAAATCTCTTCCAGCTCTTTTAGTGAATAGACCATATAGGTGGGTTTGACGGCGGGCGGTGTTCGAAGGTGGTTGATGAATACCTGGTCGATCCCGGCGTTGATCGCCCCCTGGATGTCGACTTCGATGCTGTCGCCCAGCATAATGCTTTCTGAGGGATCGGCTCCGGTTATGCGTAAAGCATAGTCGAAGATCTCTTTGTGCGGCTTAAGGCTGTTGGATCCTTCCGAGGTGATGACTTCGCCGAAATAGCCGCTGATCCCGGCATTCTGCAGTTTGGAGTGCTGTGTCTTTTCGAACCCGTTGGTGATCAAATGCAGCCGGTAGCCTTTGCCGGTCAGATACTGCAGGATATCCAGGGTATAGGGGAAGAGGGTCTTTCGCGTAGGAAGGGCATCCAGGAATTGGATGCCCATGGTCCTCGCCAGCGGTTCGTCAGCGATCTTGAAATCCAGCAAGGTCAGCCACATCCTTTTCCACCGCAGCTCGTCGACTTTAATGAAGCCGTTGCGATAGCGTTCCCACAGCTTATCGTTATGCACCAGGTAGCGTCGGTGAAATTCGTCGAAATTTGTTACGCCCCGATCACCGAGCTGGAGGGAAACGAACAACTCCTCCAGGGTCAGGCGGCTGTTGGCTTCAAAATCCCAAAGGGTATGATCCAGGTCGAAAAAAAGGTGTTTATATTGCATGCCTGCAATTTAGCAATTATGAATAGTATCATTACAGGGGCATCCAGGGGGTTGGGAAAGGCGATTGCTGAGCAGTTCGCGGCTGCTGGTTATGATCTGGTCCTGTCGTCACGGGACCCTGTAGCCTTGGATGGAGCGGTACGGGAGTTGGGCGAGCGGTATCCGGCGGCGACAATCCGGTCGAGGGCTGCGGACCTTAGCGACAAAGAACAGGCGCAGGAACTTGGCCGATGGGTGCTGGACGCCGGCGTGCCGGTGGATGTGCTGGTTAACAATGCCGGTCAGTTCATCTATGGCAGCCTGTATGAAGAAGCCGAGGGAAAGCTGGAACAGTTGATCGCGGTCAATCTTTATGGCGCCTATCATCTGACCAGAGCGTTGTTGCCGGTGATGATGTCGCGGAAGAAGGGGCATATTTTCAATATCTGTTCGATCGCGTCGCTCAAAGCGTATCATCACGGCGGAGCCTATGGTATCAGCAAATATGCGCTGGCCGGCTTTTCCGCCAATCTCCGGGAGGAGATGAAGGAGCATGGGATCAAGGTAACGGCAGTTTATCCGGGTGCTGCGTATACCGATTCCTGGACGGGCAGTGGCGTTGATCCCCATCGCATTATGGAGGCGGGCGATATTGCGCGGATGGTCGTAGCGGCTGCAGGGCTCTCGCCGCAGGCTACGGTAGAGGAGATCGTGCTCCGGCCTCAATTGGGAGATCTATAAAATGGGCGGAGCCCATTTTGCATTATTCGGCCCTTCGGCCGGAAAATGCCGATATAAATGGTATGGCGACAAAAATATAAATTGTTAAAACGGTTTTTGTCGCCATTCTTTAACGGGCAGCGGGATTTGAACAATCCTGAATTTTTTATATTTGTATTCCGGTAATATGAAGATAAATCTACGTTCTGTTTTCCTTTTCTGGACAGCGCTCCTGCCGGCCCTCTTTACCTCGGGCCAGGTGAAATTTACCACAGTGGTCAACAGCCAGGAGCTGGGCCAGCGGGATTATTTGCAAGTCCAGTTCGTAGTAGAAAATGCGCAGCAGATTGACAACTTTGACCCGCCGGCCGATTTTCCGGGATTTCATGTGGTCGAGGGCCCGATCCAATCCAGCGGGATGAGCGTTATCAACGGGAATATGTCCCAGTACAAAGGGGTTTCTTTTGTGCTGCAGCCGACACATACGGGGAAGTTCACGATCCCGGGGGCTACTGCCGTGGTAGATGGCAAAAAGATGCGGTCCAACAATATCGCAGTTAATGTTCATCCGGGCGGGACGGGGGCGGCACCATCCAATTCCGGCGGTTTCGGCGGATTCCCGGGGATGCAGCCTTTTGGCGGACCTGACCCGTTTGGGCCGCCTGTTCCCGAGGCGGTGGACCGGGAGGATGTTCTGAGGTCCGGGGAGAATATACAGCAAAAGATCAACAAGAATCTTTTTGTAAAAGTGCAGGTCGACCGCAACACCTGCTATGTCGGCGAGCCAATTGTTGCCACCTACAAATTATATTCCCGGTTAAATGCGGACTCGCGGGTTACGAAAAATCCTTACCTGAACGGATTCAGTGTATATGACATGATCGATCCCGGCACGGATGCCGTGTCGGTGGAAAAGGTAAATGGGAAAGCATTTACGGTTCATACCATCCGGAAGGCCCAACTGATCCCGTTGCAGTCCGGCAGCATCGATCTCGAACCGGTGGAGGTGCAGAACACGGTCCATTTCATCAAGAGCGGGACGCGGCAGGAGCCACATCGCAGCGGCAACAGGCTGCAGGATCTGTTGGATCAGCTTTCCGAGGAGAATCTGGGGCCCGCCATCGACGAGAACGTGACGCTGGATACCAAGCCGCTGACAATAACGGTCAAGCCGTTGCCGGAAGAGAGGAAGCCGGTCGATTTCAACGGTGCCGTAGGTAATTTTACTATCGAGGCCTCGTTGGCCAACAGGACTGTGGCGGCGCAGGATGAAGCGACGCTGCATGTGGTCGTAAAGGGGAAAGGAAATCTTCCGGTGGTGACCGCGCCGACGGTGGATTGGCCGTCCGGCGTTGATGCGTTTGATCCGACTGCCAAGGAGGATGTGAATAAGGGCGTTGTTCCGATGAGCGGGTCCAAGTCTTTTGACTATATTTTCACGGCCCGCGATTCGGGGAGTTATATGATCCCGGCAATCAATCTTTCGTATTTCGATCCTTCTTCCCAAACGTATAAAACAGCCAACAGTGAACCGTTGGAACTGCGGGTAACACCTGCAGCTAAGCGGTCTAAGCCGGCTTCGCCGGCGCGTGAGGCTGCTTCCTCCTCATCGGGGGACAGACTGGGAGGGTTTCTGAGAGGTCTGCTGGAAATGATGTTGGCGGTTTTGTTTGGGTTAGGCGTATTGTGGTTCTGGTGGCGACTGAAACGGAAGGAAGCCAAGGTTGCACCGCAGCCGAAAGCGACACCGGAGGTAGCCACGCCGCTGCCCACGGCAGCGTATGTTCCGGCGGCTCCCGCGACTGATCCGCTGGCCGATGCCAGGGAATATTTTGACAAC
>DATMLR010000281.1:0-8488 GCA_035570015.1 Puia sp. | reverse complement strand
GAATCCGTCGTTCACCCGCAACCGGTATCCTTGTCATGAGATGGGCCCGGACCGGGCAAGACTGCGGTAATCCGGAAAGTGCCGGGGGTTTTCAAGTATAGTAATGATCCGCTTGTAAAGGTCGGTAAACTCAAATGGCTTGGTCATATAATCGTTCATGCCCACTTCGAAACAACGCAGCTGTTCCCCGATAAGCGCCGTCGCCGTCATGGCAATAATGGGAATGGGCAGCCGAAGCTCATTGCGGATATACTGAGTAGCGGCGTACCCGTCCATGACGGGCATCTGCAGGTCCATAATGATCAGATCGTATTTGCTGCCCTGCCGGAGGTATCGGATGGCCAGTTCGCCGTTGCCCGCCAGTTGCACCTCACCCCCGCCCCTTCGCAACACGTGCTCAACCAACTGCTGATTGACTTCGTTGTCCTCCGCCACCAGGAAGCGTTTCCCCGCAAGGCACTGGCTGTAATCGGCCAGAACCGCGCTAACCGCGGGTACTGGAGTGATCGCTTCCTCCGTCATATCATATTCGTACGATAACCCAAAACTGAATACCGACCCCACTCCCTCCGTACTCTGCACCGCAATATTTCCTCCCTGCAGCTGGAGAAGCCGGTGGCTGATGGCCAGTCCTAAGCCGGTACCGCCATAACGCCGTGAAATATCCATCCCTCCTTGCGAGAAATGCTCAAAAATATAGGGAAGACTGCCTTCCGGAATCCCGATCCCTGTATCCGTAACCGAAAATTGCAGGCTCACCGTTTCCTCTTTTTTTTCTTCCAGCGTCACATGGACGTTGACTGATCCCTTCTCGGTGAACTTGACCGCATTGCCGATCAGGTTGATCAGCACCTGGTTCAACCGGTACGGATCGCCCCGCAGCGTGTCCGGGATCGCCGGATCGGTCGTTACCTGCAATAAAAGCCCCTTTTTCTTTACGCGGTGATCGAAGATCCCTTTTACATTGTCAAGTACATCTTTTAACCGGAAATCGATCTTCTCGATCGTCAGCTTTCCTGCCTTGATCTTCGAAAAATCCAGGATATCATTGATGATGACCAGCAGATTATTGACCGACCGCTTGATGATCCGCGCGAATTCCTTTTGCTGATCGGTCAGCGACGTGTCCAGCAGGAGATCAGTCATTCCCTGGATCCCGTTCATCGGGGTGCGGATTTCATGGCTCATATTGGCCAGGAAAAGCTCCTGCATCTCCTTGGCCTTGTGCGCCTCCCGTGTTGCCGCGATCAGCTGCTGCTGATAGTTGACCCGCTCGGTGATATCCGTGGCGATCCCGCCGATCCCGATTTGGCGCCCGTTGTTATCCAACAGGGGGAACTTGATGGAAAGCAGATGAACTTGCCGGCCATCGTGCTCGACCACCTCTTCGATTTCCAGCGATTTCCCGGTCCGCATCACCTCCTCGTCCAGCAACTTGTAGTGGTCGGCCGCTTCGCGGTCACTGAATTCATGATCGGTCCGGCCGATAATATCCGTATCGCCTAAATGCAGCATTTCCCTGAATCGGAGATTCACCATGATATAACGCCCTTCCAGGTCCTTGATATACATCAGGGAGGTAGTGTTATCCAGGATCGACTGGAGCCACGCCTGGTTTTCCTTCAGCATTCTTTCCGCCTGCTTACGGAGAAGGATATCCTCATTTAATCGAACCAGGAGGATAAAGATGAAAACAAAAGTGAGAATATTGCCCCCGATCAGGAGAAAAGCGAGCCGGCGGTCCGAAAGGTTAAAATAAATGACCCATCCTACCAAACAGAGGGAAAAGAAAGAGAAGAATAAGAGCCATGCAATCTTACGCTGAAAGGCAATCTTCGCATTTGGGACAAATCTCATACAGGTTACGGGTTCTAAGGGGTATCGAATCGCGACGAGACCTTTTCAACAAAGACAGTATCCAGTATAACGTGTAAAGGGGAATAAGATTGTGTCGATGCTAAACGATCTCACTCAGCAGCCCTGGAATATCCAGCCTTCGCGTGTACATCGTCAGCTTACCCCCCTCATCCAGCGGCCATTTTTCCCTGGGCCGGTCCCAATACAGCTCGACTCCGTTGCGGTCCGGATCGTCGAGATAGATCGCTTCCGAAACCCCATGATCCGACGCGCCGGTCAACGGATACCCGGCATTCACCAGGCGCTGTAACGCTACCGCCAGATCTCTTCGCTCCGGATACAGGATCGCCGTATGGAATAGTCCCGGCGACGCCTCCGGCGCGGGCGGCAGACCATTGCTATACCAGGTATTTAACCCGATGTGATGATGATATCCCCCGGCAGAGATAAACGCAGCTTCTGCCCCATAGCGGATCATCAGCTCAAAGCCCAGCAGCCCGCAATAGAAATCAAGTGACCGCTGCAGGTCGCTGACCTTTAAATGAACATGTCCGATCCTTGTCTGTACCGGAAGAATATATTGGTCCATGCCCAAAGATAATCAAAACCTGAAACGTAAGCCCAGCGTAACCGGCAGCGCGATCAGGTGATAGGTCATCAGCGACCCCTTATTATCAAAATACTGCCCACCTGCTGACAAGCACACCCCAAAACTGCAATTGAAAAAATAGGCTACCGCCATCCTCAGCCCGGCCGTGAGCCCGCCTTTCAACGACGGCGTCGCCGCCAGCGTCGCGCCATTATCCGAGATCTGGCCATGACCCACAGGGATCGAATACCCCGCCATCAACGATATCGTGGACTGCCAGCCCGCCGGTCCGCCGATCGTGGCCTTGCCGAAAAGCTGAATGGGGACAATGGGTTTCGCCGGATAAATCGTATTATATGTATTGGGCGTACTGCCTGCATAGGGCAGATCGTCCTGATACGACAGCGTCATCCAGGATGCCGCAATGCCCGCCTGAAACCACCTGCTGAAGATGCGGGACACAGCCAACTCGCCGACCGGCTGCGCGCCATTGGTACGGGTATGGTCGGTGGTATTGTCATACCGCGGTATGGAATTGAAGGAAACGCCCCCGTCTGCAGCGATCTCCCATTTCCGCCGGCAATCCTGCATCCCGCTGTATTCGCGGCCAAACGACGTATCGGCAAAAGTGTAATTCAGCCTGCCGGGCTCTGCCGTAGTATCCATCCGCAACGGTACCTTAACAGTCAGCACCGTATCCCGGCAAACCAGGAGTTGCGTGATCGATCCTGTACCCCACGCCTTCCCGGATGCAGACGCGGAATCACCCACCATGGCGATCGTGTCAATGCTACGAACAAATTGATATGCCGTGTCATATTTATGTCGCCCAGCGCTTATCCTTGCCTGATAGAGCCGAATGCTGAGATAAAGCGGCCGTTTACGCGGCCGGGCAGCCGCTGTCAGCGTATCGGTCTGCGTCTTGAGGGTCAGATCCCGGCAACAGCCGGATCCGGTGCCATCGGGATCATTGGCAAAAAATGCGTTGCCGCAGGTATGCAGGATATAGAAATAACATCCCTCCGGCCCGGTCACCCGCCAGGCCGCAATACCGTCATCACCTTCCCCGGCCGGGTTAAGGCGGACATAGATATAGCCATTCTCGTTATTGAAAAAACCCAGGTTTCCGATCGTCCCCGAATTGATATACAGGTTCTCGATATCGCCCAGTTTGAGATCCCGGTACCCGCCCGCAAACCCGATGTCCTTCAGCAGTTCGTTAAATACGCCGAATTCTTTTTTGGATGTTTTGCGGCTGGCCGGATCCTTCGCCGCTTTTAGAAAAGCGGCCCGGGTTATGACCCCACTGTCGCGCTGAAGGAAGGGAAATTGCGGATGATTACCCAATTTTTCGGTAAATAACCGCGGTTTCATCTGTGGATCGAAATGGAATAACGATGATTTTCGGGGGCATGCGGATTGAGACCAGGCCTGGAGAGAGAAAAGGACCAGGAGCAAGGGCAGGATTCGACGCATTTCTTCAGGGTTTATGGGGTATTTTGTTAATAACGCCGAAACAACCCCTTTCTTTTACATAGGATGGAAATAATACATTCCACAACCCGTTAAACTATGGCATTAAATCCAGGTCAAACGTCACTCGTCTTATTGAAAACTAAAAAAATTCTAGATCGTTATGAAAACCACAACATTCTACCGTTTCCTCTTTATTATTGCCTTCACCGGCATTCTGGCCTCCTGTAACAAGAACAATTCCAACAACAGCAACAACGGATCTTCCAACACCGATCTGCAGACTACCTCGGATGATGCGACCCGTGTTTCGACCGAGACCGACGCAGCATTTGATGACGTGAACACTGCCATGGTCACGAATTATGGCGTTACCGGCGCGGCCACGGGCCGCGAGCTCATGCAGCGGGTAGTCGATGGTCCGGGTAGCGCGGATTCCACCGCGATCTGTGACGCATTGATCACACTTGATACTGCCGATGGCAACCGCCAGATTACGATCACTTACAACGGTACCAACTGTGCGCTTAACCGGACCCGCAAAGGTTCGATCACGATCACCTGGCCTATCGGTCAACTGTGGCGTGATTCCGGCGCAGTCGTTACGGTTACGTTCAACAGCCTCGCGATCACCCGGCTCCTTGACAACAAGACGATCACGCTCAATGGTACACATACCTATACGAACGTCAGCGGCGGCAGCCTGATCGACCTTCCAAATGCGCCCGCCAACACCACTATTACCCACACCATTACCAGCACCAATATGGAGATCACGTTTGACAACGGCACTCAACGCACGTGGAGCGTCGACCGCCAGCGCGTCTTTACCTATAGTGCCGGTTATGTCATCACGACCAGCGGTTTGTATACGAGTGGTTCTACGTCCGGTATCTCCGAATGGGGTACGGACCGTTTTGGCAACGCCTTCACCGTAGATATCGTCCAACCGCGCGTGATCACGCAAGCCTGCTCCTGGCAAATGACAGCAGGTGAGGTAGCGCTTACCAACGCCGCAGGTGTAACGACAGTCACTTACGGCCTGAACGCATCCGGCACCGCTACCTCCTGCCCGGTCGGTGACGGAACCTACTATTTCCAGCTGTCCTGGACTTCCGCAGCCAGCGGCAAAAAGTACACCTTCATTCTGCCCTACTAATCAGTCTCCTGATATCGCATCAAATCCGGTCCTTCGGGGCCGGATTTTTTATTTATAAAAATACCTTACATTGCCGGTATGCAAACCGTCACTGCCCACTGGCTGCATACCATTGAGGAGCTCGGGGACGTACCCGAATCACAGCTCCAATGGATGATCGACAATAGCACCATCCTCACCATCAAGGAAGGCGAGGTTTTCTTCCGGCCGGGTATGACCTCTGTTGGCGCCTATATCCTGATCAGCGGCCGGATGCACATTTATGACCTGGTGAACCAGGAGATGCGCGACGTGACCACGCTCGAGCCAAAGTCAATCTCCGGTTACCTTCCTTTCTCCCGGGGGACGGTCTCCAAAGTCTACGTCGAGGCGACCGCAGATTCGAGCCTGCTTATTCTTCCAAAAGAGAAATTCAGGGAGATGATCAGTCAGCATTTTGAGCTGACCCAGGCCCTGGTCCATGTGATGACCAACCGGGTGCGAAGCTTTACGTCCTTACAGCAACAAAACGAAAAGATGATGGCCCTCGGGAAGCTTTCCGCCGGGCTGACCCACGAACTGAACAATCCTGCCGCCGCGATTGTTAGAAGCTCTGACACCCTGATGGAGCACCTGCGTTTGCAACCCGATGACTTCAAGGAGATCATGGCCATCCGGATGGATGAAAAGGAAGTAGATGTCGTCAATGAGAAACTATGGGAAATACTGGATCGGTCGGAGAAACCAAAACTGACGCTGATGGAACGGACCGAACTGGAAGATCAGATCACCCGCTGGCTTGACGAACACAAGGTGCAGCGGGCTGCTGAAATTGCCGAGAACTTCCTTGAAGACGGCTTTACCTGCGACGACCTCCGCGATTTCAAAGCGCACATCCCTGTTCCCTATCTCTCACCCGTATTCAACTGGATCAATTCCAACCTCGTCACCCGTAAAATGGTCGCCGATATCAATGAGGCATCCCGACGCATCTCCGACCTCGTCCGGTCCGTAAAGAACTTTACCCATATGGACCAGGGTAAAGGCAAGGAACTCACCGATATCCGCGACGGTATCCGCAACACGCTCACCATGTTGCATTACCGGTTCAAGAAGGGTAACGTGACCCTGATCGAAAATTACGATGAAGGCCTGCCCCGGATCTGCGCGATGGTCGGGGAGCTTAACCAGGTCTGGACCAATCTGATTGACAATGCGCTGGATGCGATGGAGCCCGCCGGCAGCGGTCAACTGACGATCCGTACCGAAAAAGAGGGAGACTGGGCCAAGACATGTATGATTGACAACGGGCCGGGGATACCCGCAGAGATCCAATCCCGCATCTTCGATCCCTTCTTTACTACCAAGGAGATCGGAAAAGGGACCGGTCTTGGATTGGACGTCGTCTGCCGCATCATCAAGCAGCACCATGGATCCATTCGGGTCCAGTCGAAGCCGGGCGAAACGATGTTTGTCGTTTGCTTCCCGATCAATGACCCCGCAGCGAATGGTGGTGGAACCAACAGCGCCAACAATTGACCGATCAACAAAAAAACTATGAACCTGCCGATCATATTTTCCATTGACGACGATCCCCAGGTCCTGCGGGCCATTACCCGCGACTTGCGGTCGCATTTTCGCAACGATTATCGGATCCTAAGCACTACATCTGTCAAAGAAGCGCTCGACAGCTTGCTGGACCTGAAGAACAAGTCTGAGGTCATCGCCCTTTTTATTTCCGATCAGCGGATGCCCGAGATGGAAGGGGTAGCATTTCTACAAAAGGCCCGGGAGTTCTTCCCGGATGCCAAACGGGTCCTGCTGACCGCCTACTCGGATACCGAAGCGGCCATCAAAGCCATCAACGACGTCCAGCTGGACTACTATCTCATGAAGCCCTGGGACCCGCCGGAGGAAAAACTTTTCCCGATCCTGGCCGAACTGCTCGATGACTGGCAGGAAACCTATCGTCCCCCTTTCAAAGGACTGAAAGTGATCGGGTATCAATTCTCTCCGCAATCGCATGAGATCAAGGAATTCCTGTCCGGGAACCTCGTCCCCTACCAATGGCTCGATGTCGCCAACAGCCCCGAAGCAGCCGACCTGCTCAAATTGAACAATATTTCCAACAAGGATCTGCCGGTCCTGTTTCTCGATGACGGCCGCTTCCTCGCTTCCCCGTCCATCTCCGCCGTTGCGGCGGCCGTCGGCCTCAACCCGAATGTCAAGAACACCATCTATGACGTCGTGATTATTGGCGCCGGCCCGGCGGGTCTGGCTGCCTCCGTCTACGGCGCATCCGAAGGGCTCAAAACCCTGCTCGTCGAACGCCGGTCTCCAGGCGGCCAGGCCGGGACCAGTTCGCGGATCGAGAACTACCTCGGTTTCCCCAACGGATTGAGCGGCTCCGAACTGACTCGCCGCGCTACAACCCAGGCTGCCCGGCTTGGCGCGGAATTGCTGGTGCCCTGTGAAGTGCGGGAGATCTGTCAGAAGGACGGCTACAAAAAAGTAATGCTGGAGAACGGTGAAGAGATCAACAGCCATGCCATCGTGATCACTACCGGTGTCGACTATCGGAAACTGGAGACGAAAGGCGTCCCTGATTTCACCGGTGCCGGTATCTACTACGGCGCCGCCATGACCGAAGCTGCAGCCTTCCGGGATTGTGAGGTTTTTGTCGTCGGCGGCGGCAACTCCGCCGGCCAGGCCGCCATGCATCTTTCCAAATTTGCCCGCAACGTCAATATCGTCGTTCGAAAAGATACCCTGACCAGCACCATGTCCGCCTACCTGATCGATCAGATCAGCAAGCGCAGCAATATTCAACTCCTCTGCCGCTGCGAGATCACAGAGGCCAAAGGCTCCGGCCGCCTCGAAGAGCTGACCATCGCTCAGCAGGGTAGTGAGGAGCCGCTGGTTCGGAAAGCGGATGCGCTGTTCATTTTTATCGGCGCCAAACCCTTCACCGATTGGATCGGCATGGATATCATCAAGGATGACAAAGGGTTTCTTGAAACAGGCCGCGACCTGAAGACCCATGACAGCTTCAGGAAGATCTGGAAGCAGGACCGCGACCCCTTTCTCCTGGAAACCAGCTGCCCCGGCGTCTTTGCCGCGGGTGACGTTCGCGCCGGCGCCATGAACCGGGTCGCCTCGGCCGTCGGGGAAGGCTCGATGGCGATCAGCTTCGTACATAAATATCTGGCAGAAGTTTAAATCTCAGATCTGGCGCGCCCCGGCGGAGCCGGGGCGCGCCTAAATAGTTTGCCGGAATGGCGAACATCAACTATTTTTGCGCAATTCTTTGGAAATGAAGATACTTATTCGACAGGCTCGTATCATCGACCGTTCTTCTCCTCACAACGGCGCCGTCCGGGATATGTTAGTTGACAAAGGCCGTATCGTCGCCATCGCCCCTACCCTCGATC
>DATMLR010000280.1:0-9347 GCA_035570015.1 Puia sp. | reverse complement strand
ACAACCCATCCAGCCCCACCGCAAAACGACTCCCCAGATCCGGCAGCCACTCCACATTCGCTTTCAGGAGCGTGCTGCCCTTGTGCAAAGACAACCCCCACAACGCGACGACCAGCGTGATCAGCGACGATAGCAACGCCCATACCCGCGCGGACCGCGCACTCTTCAGGAGAAAGCCGATCAAACCGCTGACGAGAGGAACTACTATTAATAGAACAGGGATCATATCAAGAGTTTTAACGCGGAAATCTTCCCGTCGGCGGCATCAAAGCCTGAACAGTATTTCCGCTGCCGGTGTGAAACAATTCAACAAGAAATAGGATCAGGATTCCCAACACCATTAACAACACATACCCTCCAACCTGCCCGCTCTGCAGCAGCCGCAACTGCCGGCTCCCATACTGCACCAGACTCCCGACCAGGTTGACGATCCCGTCAACAATATTCTTATCGAAGAATTCCAGGAACTGCGCGAGCAGATCCAACGGCCGGACAATAACCGCATTATAGAATTCATCCACATACCATTTGTTCGCCAGTACCTTCCCAAATCCCGTCGCCTCCCCCAGCTCCGGCCGCTTGGCAAAACGCCCAACGGCCCACAAGGTTCCCACCAGCGCCACCACCACCGACACGCCCATCAACCCCCGATCGGTCCCGGTGCTGACCTCCGCGGGAGCGCTGCCTAAAACCGGCTCCAGGAACTGCCCCAGCAAATGCGAACCCGGTTTGATCGCATCCGGAATCCCAACGAATCCCCCGACAACTGCCAAAATCGCCAGTATGACCAGCGGGACCGTCATCGCAGGAGGACTCTCATGCAATGCGCTTCGCGCGTGACCTTCGTCGGGTCCTCGCCCGGACCCTCCTCGGTCATACTCCTGATCATGAGTTCCGCGAAAACCTCCCATAAAAGTCTCCGCATACAACCGAAACATATAAAACGCCGTCAACAGCGCCGTAAAAACTCCAATCACATAATAGACCGGACTAACCCCATACGCCGCCGACAAAATTTCATCTTTAGAAAAGAAGCCCGAGAACGGCGGAATCCCCGCGATCGCGATACAGCCAATCAGCATGGTCCAGCGGGTCACGGGTAAGCGCGCAGCCAATCCGCCCATCTTCCGCATATCCTGCTCCCCGCCCATCGCATGGATCACCGAGCCGGCGCCAAGGAAGAGCAATGCCTTGAAAAACGCGTGCGTCATCACATGGAACACCGCCCCACTATACGCTCCAACCCCCAAACCCAGGAACATATACCCCAGCTGGCTCACCGTAGAATACGCCAGCACCTTTTTAATATCGTTTTGTTTCAACGCAATACTGGCTGCCAACAAGGCTGTCGCAAGCCCGATCACCGCCACCACATGCTGCGTAACCGGCGTCAGATCGTACAGAACGTGACTCCGGGCAATCATATAGATACCCGCCGTCACCATCGTCGCCGCATGGATCAACGCCGAAACCGGCGTCGGACCCGCCATCGCATCCGGCAACCACGTATACAGCGGGATCTGCGCGGATTTTCCCGTCGCCCCAACAAACAGCAACATCGTGATGGCCGTCAGATACCCGACGGAGGCCCCTCCATGCGCGCCGCCTGCGGCGGCGCCAAACACCGTTTCAAAATCAACCGAACCAAACTTATTGATCATCATGAAAATCGCGATCAGGAATCCCAGATCCCCGATTCGATTCATCACAAACGCCTTTATCGCCGCCGCGTCATAATCCAAATTCTTAAACCAATACCCGATCAGCAGATAAGAACAAAGCCCCACACCCTCCCAGCCGATGAAAAGGATGACAAAGTTCGATCCCAGCACCAACAGCAACATGGAAAAGACAAACAGATTCAAATAAGAAAAATACCGCGCAAAATGCGCCGGCGCCTCCTCATGCATATACGAAGTAGAGTAGAGGTGGATCAGAAACCCGACCCCCGTAATGATAAGGAGGAAGAGAACCGACAACTGATCGACCTGGAACGAAAAGGCAATGTGCAGCGACCCGACATTGATAAAATCAAAAAAGTTCACCAACGTCGGCACGAACGCCGCCTGCCGCACCTCCCCAAAGATCAACACACTGATCACAAAAGCCGCAAGCACCGTCCCGCACCCGATCACCCCCGTCAACCCCTTGGACAGGTAATTTCTAAATAGCCCGGTCAGCAGGAAACCCGCCAACGGTAAAACAGGAACGAGCCAAATTAAACTAACCATATTAATGTTTCAACCGATTCAGGAAATTAACATCGATGGAATGCGTGTTTCGATACATCATCACGATGATCGCCAGTCCAACCGAAACCTCCGCCGCCGCTACGATCATAATAAAAAACACAAACAACTGCGCATTGGTCCCAGCATCCGGATTCGCCGCCTTCAGCGCAAGCCAGTGCATCTTCGAGAACGCCACCAGCAACAGATTCACCGAATTCAGCATCAACTCAATGCACATGAAGATGATGATGGCATTCCGCCGGGTTAACACGCCAGCCACGCCGATGCAAAACAACGCCACAGACAGAAAAATGTAATAATTTATCGGCATAATCGAATCGAATTACTCTTTTTTACCAATAACCGAACTTCGTCGGAGCTGCTTCGCCACGCTCCTCCTCGTTCCTAACCTTCGCTACGCTCGGTTACCCCAAACATCGCCTCAATTCCCCCAAGATTTCAATCTTTTTTCCCGATCACCACAACACCGACCATAGCTGACAAAAAAAGTACACTACTGATCTCAAACGGAATCACATAATCGTGGAAAAGCGTCATCCCCAGATTGTGGACCAGCCCGATATCCCCGATATTCGTCTGCGCAATCTGGTTCTTCAGATCGGCCTTCTTCAACGCCGCTACAAGCACCAGCAGCAGCGACCCGCCCGTAATCACACCCGCAATCTTTAACCACCGGTTCTTCTGCGGCTCCGAGTCCGTATTCAGGTTCATCAGCATGACCACAAACAGGAACAACACCATGATCGCCCCTGCATAGACAATTAAATTGACAATGAAAAGGAACTGCGCATTAAGTAAGATATAATGACCGGAGATCGCAATGAAGACCATGATCAGCCACAAAATACTATGAACGGGATTCTTGCTGATCACCACCAAAATGGCACTTACAATCGCCAGAATACTAAGAAACCAGAACAGAACTTGCGTAATATTCATCTCATTGACTATTTGTTTTAACCGCGGGCGCCTCCTGCCCATGTTCCCCCCTTGCCTTCGCAAAACCTTCAGGGTCCGTCTTAGGATCAGGTATCAACAATTCCTCCTTCCCATAAATAAACCCCTTCCGCGTATAATTCGACGGCGCAAAAGTCTCCGACAAATAAATCGCATCCTTCGGACAAGCCTCTTCACAAAGTCCGCAGAAGATACACCTCAACATATTGATCTCATACTTCACCGCATACTTCTCCTCCCGATACAAATGCTCTTCCCCCGGCAGCCGCTCCGCCCCCTCCATCGTGATCGCCTCCGCCGGACAGGCCACCGCGCAAAGCCCGCAAGCCGTACACCGCTCACGCCCCTCCTCATCCCGGTTCAAAACATGCAAACCACGGAACACCGGCGAGAACGGCCGCTGCTTCTCCGGATAGTTCACCGTCGGCCGCTTCTTGAACATATGCCCGAAAGTGATCGACATTCCCTTGGCAATCGCCGGCAAATACATCTTCTCCCACATATTCATCGGCCTGCGGTCCACCGCCTTAGCCCGGCTCGTTAACGGTTGCATATTCAATTATTTAATGGTGTCGCAAAAGTATTAAAAATCCCGTCACCAACATATTCAGGATCGCCAGCGGAATCAACATCCTCCATCCCAGCTTCATCAGCTGATCATACCGGAACCTGGGGATCGTCCACCGCACCCATATAAAGAACAGGATAAAGATCACAATCTTCACAAAGAAAGAAACCGCCTGAAGGATCGCCACCGGATTCTGCCCCCAGTGTTGAGCCAGCGCCGCATTATCGACAAACGGAATATCATACCCGCCAAAATAGAGCGTCGCCATCACCGCACTGCTGATAAAGACATTCACGTACTCCGAGAACAAATAGAACCCCAGCTTCATTGACGAATACTCCAGATGGAAACCCATATTCAATTCGTTATCCGCCTCTGACAAGTCAAAAGGCGTCCGGTTGCACTCCGCAAATGCACACACGAGGAAGATCAGGAAACCCAACGGCTGATACAGAATATAGTAGTGGTGCGCCTGCTGCTGCTGAACGATCGTCCGCAGCGAAAGACTACCCGTGATCATCAGCAGCGAAATGATCGCAAGCCCCATCGACAGCTCGTAGGAAATGATCTGGGATGCACCCCGGACCGCCGCCAGCAGCGAAAACTTATTATTGGAAGCCCACCCCCCGATCATCACCCCATACACCCCCATGCTGACCACCCCAAAAATATACAGGATACCTATATTCACATCCGCGATCTGCAAGTCGAAATGCCGCCCCCCGACCTCCAGATAACTGCTCCACGGCACGACCGCACTCGTCATCATCGCCGTAAACATCGCCAGCCCCGGACCCAATATAAACAATAACCTGCTCGATGACCCCGGCACAATCTCCTCCTTCATAAACAACTTCAACCCATCCGCCAACGGCTGCAGGATACCCCCCGGACCCGCCCGGTTCGGCCCCCGCCGGTCCTGCATCAACGCCGCCACCTTCCGCTCCGCCCAGGTCTCATACATCGCGATCAACAGCGACAATCCCAGGATGACCGAGATCAGAATAGCCTTATCTATGAACAACGTCCAGTCAATAGCCAGTAAAGGTATATGCATAAAAACTATTCAAAATTATTGCTGTGTGCAGGTCCCTGTATTTTACTAAGGTCTATATCTCTTCGATCCACCTCACTGACATCATGAATATCCATCAGCAGCTGCGGCCTCCGCCCATCCAGCACATCATACAACACCTCCTGCGGGCGCTCAACCCCGACATAATGGCCCTGCGAGATCACCGAATGCCGGCTCACCACCGTCGGACCCTCGATCTCCCAATCCGCGGTCGCCTTCTTCTCAAACCGGCACTCATTGCAGATAAAGTCATGCACCTCCCCCCATTCATCCTTCCTTGCCGTCACCCGGAAGACCTCCTCACCGCGGTACCACAAGGTTACCTTCCCGCTGCACTTCGGATTGCTGCAATGCCGGTGCGCATCGACCGGATTCAGGAACCAAACGCGGTTCTTGAAACGGAATGTCTTATCCGTCAACGCGCCTACCGGGCAGACATCGATAATATTCCCAATAAAGTCATGGTCCAGCGCCGTTTTGATATAGGTTGCAATCTCCACATGATCCCCGCGATCCAGTATCCCATGCTGCCGCTTGTCCGTCAGCTGATCGGCCGTAAACACGCAGCGGAAGCACATAATGCACCTCGTCATATGCAGCTGAATATAGGGCCCCAGATCATGCTTCTCAAAAGTCCGCCGCGGAAACTCATACCGCGTCGTCTCCAACCCATGATCATACCCCAAATCCTGCAAACTACACTCTCCCGCCTGGTCACAGATCGGACAATCCAGCGGATGATTGATCAACAGAAACTCCACAACCCCGTTTCGCGCATCGATCACCTTATCGCTCGTAATATTTTTGACGACCATCCCATCCATCACATTCGTCCGGCAGCTCGCCACCAACTTCGGCATCGGCCGCGGATCCGCCGTCGACCCCGCCGAAACCTCAACCAAACAGGTCCGACACTTCCCCCCGCTGCCCTTCAGCGTGGTATAATAACACATCGCCGGCGGCGCCACATCCCCCCCGATCTTCCGGGCCGCATTCAGAATACTCGTCCCCGGCTCCACCTCGATCGTGATGTTGTCAATCGTAACTTTAAACATCTTTTTTTCGTCAGCCATTTATTAATTCTTTTATGTCTGAGTTATACCGATTTTCCTTTAAATATCGTATCCACCCTGCAAATCTCCCGATCGTAGCACTCTGACTTTGAAGCAGCCCGTTACACAAATTGATCAACTCGGGTGTCTCGCTTGCCAATTCCGATTTCGTTATCTTTTTAAGCTTCTCAAAATCCTTCGGCAAATCAAAGTTAGCCAAATCCATTCCCGCCTCATCCGTTACCATAATTATCCATTTTTCAATAGGTGGGTCTAACTGGATAATATAGTGATGTTTCTGTTTATGCCTGTGCAAAACTAATTTATCGAATTTATATTCGTTAAACTCCTTCAAGTAATCTAAGTCTCTTTTGTCTTTGTCCACTATTCCAACTGCAAATATATCTCGCAGCCGGCCTTCCCTCATTACTTTAACTACATTGCCGCAGCCCTTTTTATGATTCAACGCCTTCTCTGTATTCAATATCGACCTTACAAGAACAGTATCAAAATAACACTCAGGAACAAAACTCCCTTCCATTATTTTGTTATGCTTTCCAGATTAAAAAATATATCGATCCCGTACTGATAAGCCTCATGTACTTGATCCTCAGTCAACCTCTTCACAATCGTTTCCCCTATGTCCTTCTTGTATTCCACTGCATAAATTGCAAGCTCATTCTTCATGTTTTCTAGGAAATCGTTTATCACAAAAGGG
The DNA here is from genome assembly GCA_035570015.1 of Puia sp. Lineage (GTDB taxonomy): Bacteria > Bacteroidota > Bacteroidia > Chitinophagales > Chitinophagaceae > Puia. Next base: position 2,725 of record DATMLR010000280.1, on the reverse strand, counting down.
CTATGCGTCGTTATAAAGTATTGATTATCCTTATAATACCAAATATCACTAGTGAATTTCGAAATATACGGAGGGAACATATGAGATTCCGGCTCCTCGAACAAAAGAACACTATCCGAATTACTCATAATTGCGGCTTTATAAAAAATAAGTCTTCGCAGAGTGTCTGCAACAAGGTGATATGGAATACTTACACCGGTATCGTCGGTCAAATACTTCAAAAAAAGTATTTCTTCATCGTCAATTACTAATTTTAAATTATAGTCTTCGAACAAAGCAGCTATTTCCTTTCTCAAACGTGAATCCCTATGCAAAATATCTAAAAGATTTCTACCAAAAGGAACACTCAATGCAAACGGCTTTTGTTGTTTAATGTCAATATTATTATAAAATTCATACTTCCTAATCGGGTCTACTATACCATTCAGTCCAATTTGTGGATTTCTTGCCGAATGATGAATATTAAAATCTTTACTGCTTACTGTCGCTATGAACAATTCTTGCTGCGCCCTTTCGTCATGCCCTCTCAACTCTAGATCATTCAATTGGTTAATTAAGATCTCAAGCAAAAGCTGACCATTAATAACAACTCTCCCAGCATTCCGATAATCTTTATTAAAGAAGAGTTCGGAAAACCGTTTTACTCTGCAAATTTGATTGAATGTGAAATTTTCATCCCTGACTAGCGCTGTGCTATAAAGCCCGATCGCCTCTAAAATATTCGATTTCCCTGTATTTGGATACCCCACAAAGACGTTTATCCTCCGGCAATCCTCAATCTTGATATGCCGAATAGATTTGAAATTCTTAATTTCTATGTTTTTGATCGGATTCATTCAGTTATTCAAATACATTTTGCTGTATCTATTTCACAATTTCGTTCTCCGCCGCGCCTGCTCCGCAGGCTAACCGGGTCTCATGTCTGCTCCGCTTCGCTTCGCGAAACTTCGTCGGACCTGCTTCGCCACGGTCCTCCTCGTTCTTACCCTTCGCTTCGCTCGGGTACCCTCCGGTCGGTTCAGGCCGTCGCGACCTCCAGCGGATCAGCATAGTGTGCCAAACCATAATTTCTGATCAAACACTCCTGCGGATTATCAATGTGCCATTGAAACTCATCCCTGAAATGCCGGATCGCCGCCGCCACCGGCCACGCCGCCGCATCCCCAAGCGGACAGATGGTATTCCCCTCGATCCTTCTCTGAATATCCCACAGCAGGTCAATATCACTCTTCTTCCCTTTCCCCGTATCGATATTCCGCAGGATCTTCTCCATCCACCCCGTCCCTTCCCGGCAAGGCGAGCACTGCCCGCAACTCTCATGGCGATAAAACCGAGCCAGCGTCAGCGTATGCTTCACCACACACTGATCCTCATCCAGCACGATGAACCCACCCGACCCCATCATCGACCCCATCGGAAACCCGCCATCCGAAAGGCTTTCATAATTCATCAGCCGCTTCTCACCCTTCACCGTCCGCAACAGCAGGTTCGCCGGCAATATCGGCACGGAAGAACCGCCCGGAATACAAGCCTTCAGCCGTTTCCCATTCGCGATCCCGCCGCAATATTCATCCGAATAAATAAAATCCTCAACCGAAATCGTCATATCGATCTCATAAACCCCCGGTTTATTGATATTGCCACAGGCCGAAATAAGTTTCGTCCCCGTCGACTTCCCGATCCCGATTTTCGCATATTCCTCACCGCCAATATTGATGATCGGCACGATCGCCGTCAGCGTTTCCACATTATTGACCACCGTCGGACAATCCCAGGCCCCCTTCACAGCAGGGAAAGGCGGCTTGATCCGCGGATTACCCCGCTTGCCTTCGAGCGACTCAAGCAACGCCGTCTCTTCACCGCAGATATACGCACCAGCGCCGGTATGCACATAGATTTCGCAGTCGAATCCCGTGCCCTGGATATTCTTCCCCAGCCACCCATTCGCCTTCGCCTCCGCAATCGCCTGCTCCAGGATATCCGGGATCCACGCATACTCACCCCGAATATAGATATAGGTAGCCTTCGAACCCAACGCGTAAGAAGACACGATCAACCCCTCGATCAGCAGATGCGGCAGGAACTCCATCAGGTAACGATCCTTAAAGGTACCCGGCTCCGACTCATCGGCATTACAAACCAAATAACGAGGCACCCCCTCCGGCTTCGCCAGGAAACTCCACTTCAACCCCGTCGGAAAACCCGCTCCACCCCGGCCGCGCAGCCCGCTCTTCTTCACCTCATCCGTCACCTGATCCGGTGTCATCTTCAACGCTTTCTCTACGCTTCGATAACCACCCTCCCGGCGATAGACCTCATACCCGCGGATTCCCGGAACATTAGCCTTCTCTAATAATAATAACCTACCCATAATATCAATTATTTAGCGCCGCCTTCTGCCGGCACTCATCGATAATTTCATCAACCCTTTCCGGCGTCAAATGCTCCCTGAAATACTTGCCCAGAAGCATCATCGGCGCATACCCGCACGCTCCAAGACATTCCGCCGTCTTCAGCGTAAAAAGCCCGTCCGGCGTCGTCTCCCCCACCTTGATCCCCAGCCGCTTCTTAATATGTTCGATGATCTCGTCACACCCCATAATCATACAAGGCCCCGTCTGACAAACCTCGAACACATACCGGCCCACCGGCTTCAGGTTGTACATCGAATAGAAGGTCGCCACCTCATACACCTCGATCGGCTCCAGCTTCAGCAGCGACGCCA
>DATMLR010000279.1:0-4854 GCA_035570015.1 Puia sp. | reverse complement strand
GGTCCTCCTGGACCGGGCCCGGGGGCAGAACGTGATTATGTATAGTACGGAAGGGGGGGTGGATATCGAGGAGGTAGCGCACAAAACGCCGGAAAAGATCTTTAAGGAGTGGGTTCATCCCGGTGGCGGCTTACAGCCTTTTCAGGCAAGGAAGATCGCTTTCAATTTGGGGTTGAGCGGTGAGGCGTTCAAGAATTGTGTTCGGTTCGTCACTAATCTTTATAATGCCTATTTGGGATTGGACTGCTCCATGCTGGAGATCAATCCGCTGTTCAAGACGAGTGACGAGAAGATCATCGCGGTGGACTGCAAGATGAATCTGGATGATAATGCGCTGATGCGGCATCCCGACCTGGAGGCGCTGCGGGATATCAGTGAGGAAGATCCGACGGAGGTGGAAGCGGGGAAGTATAATCTCAACTTCGTGAAGCTGGATGGGAATGTGGGTTGTATGGTGAATGGCGCGGGTCTGGCGATGGCGACGATGGATATGATCAAGCTAAGCGGCGGCGAGCCGGCCAACTTCCTGGATGTCGGCGGTACGGCCAATGCGCAGACGGTGGAGGCGGGGTTCCGGATCATTCTGAAGGACCCGAAGGTGAAGGCGATATTGATCAATATTTTTGGGGGGATCGTTCGTTGTGACCGGGTGGCGCAGGGGGTTATCGATGCGTATAAGTCTATTGGTGATATAAAAGTTCCTATTATAGTTCGGCTGCAGGGGACAAATGCTGAAGAGGCCGGGCAGCTGATCAAACAGAGCGGTCTCAAGGTGCAGTCGGCTATCCTGTTAAGCGAAGCGGCGGCTTTAGTTAATAAAGCTGTATCCTGACATGGCTTTGACAGTATTACAACAAATAGAAGAGTCGGTTCGCGCGATCCGGTCGCAGTGTGGCCTGGAGCCTAGCGTAGGGATCGTATTGGGCAGCGGGCTTGGCAACCTGGTGCGGGAGATCGAGGTGGAGCGGGAGATTGCTTATGAGACGATCCCGCATTTTCCGGTCTCAACGGTAGAAGGGCATCAGGGCGAGCTGATCTTTGGCCGGCTGAGTGGTCAGCCGGTGGTGATCCTCTCCGGCCGATTTCATTTCTACGAAGGGTATACTCCGCAACAGGTAGTCTTCCCGATCCGGGTGTTGAAGTTCCTGGGGGTAGAGACCTTGCTGGTGTCTAATGCTGCGGGCGGCATGAACGCGGCTTTTAAAGTAGGGGACCTGATGATCATCCGCGACCACATCAGTCTGTTCGTCGTCAATCCTTTGCTGGGTAAGAATGAGTCCGAACTGGGGCCGCGGTTCCCGGATATGAGCGAGCCATATAGCAGGGAGTTGATCCGGAAGGCGAAGATCGTGGCGGAGCGGCTGGGCATCGCGATTCATGAGGGGGTGTATGCGGGGGTGACGGGACCTACATTTGAGACGCGTGCAGAATACAAGTTATTGCATATTGTTGGCGGCGATGCGGTTGGGATGAGCACGGTGCAGGAGGTGATTGCGGCGCGGCATCTGGGTCTGGCGGTTTTTGCGATGAGTGTGATTACGGACCTGGGTATCCGGGAGGAGGATAACCTGATCACGCACCAGGAGGTGCTGGAGGCGGCTGCCGCGGCGGAGCCCCGGCTGGCGGCTATATTCAAGGCGTTGATCGCGGAGCTGTAATCTGGGGGGTAACCGAGCGAAGCGAAGGTTAGGAACGAGGAGGACCGTGGCGAAGCAGGTCCGACGAAGTTCGAACAATTAACTTTTCATATAACCACCGATGGCCGCTTAATGAGTATTTTGGGCCGAATTTTCTCAACAGTGAACCGATTCCGAATCATAATTGCCGGGGTGATGATGGCCGTACTTCTTTCGGGAACGGGGCTGATGGCGCAGAATCCGATGCAGCGATTTGGCGGCATGGGTGGAGGTGGTGGTCAGAAGGGGTCGGATACGCTGGAACACCGGAAGAATGATACCATCACTATTCACTTTCGGTATCTGGATTCCAGTCGGTTGAATAACCTGGATTCGAGTGTCCTGGATTTCGGGACAAAGATACCGAGGCCGGATACATGGATCAATCTTGGCAATCTGGGAACGCCGGCGCGTAATCTGGCCTTCTCGCCGCGAATGCAGTCGGGCTTCGATCCGGGGTTCCATTCCTTCGATATCTATGCATTTACGGTCGACCAGGCCACTTTTTACAACACGACCAAGGCTTATACGGAGCTCGGTTATCTGCTGGCAAGCAAAGCCGAGCAGTACATCAGCGTGTTCCACACACAGAATATCCGGCCTAACTGGAACTTTGTATTCCAGTACCGCCTGATCAATGCGCCGGGAACTTTGCCGAATCAGAATACGAATCACAATACTTTCAGGGTCACGTCCTGGTATCAGTCGCACAACAAGCGATACCAGAATTTCCTCGTATTTGTGGCCAATAAGCTGGAGGCGTCGGAGAATGGGGGATTGCAGAATGCTGCTTTTCTGGATTCGCCGGGTTATAAGAACCAACAAACGCTACCTGTCCAGCTGGGCAATGGATTGCTGGCCAATACGGGTAATCCGTTCGCAACCTCACTGAATACCGGTACGAAGTATTCGACAACTACCTTCTTATTCCGGCAGCAATATGATCTTGGGCAGAAGGATTCGATCGTGACGGATACTTCGGTCATCCCGTTGTTCTATCCCCGGCTCCGGATGGAGCATACCTTTACCTATACATCCTCCACGTATCAATTCATTGACGATAGTTCAGCCATCAGTTTCCCGGGTTATGGCCTGAATTCCGCCTATTATTCGAAATACGGGCTGGGATATGTGGGGCAGCCGCAGATCGGGGTGGGGGTGATAGCGGATACTTTTCATCGGATCGATAACTGGCATGTGCTGGCGAATGACTTCTCAATCTATCAGTTCCCGGACGCGCATAATCCGCAGCAATTCTTCAAGCTGGGGGCGACACTGGAATTGCTGAACGGGAAGTTCGATACAGCGAGTCTGTACGACGGCAGTATAATCTTTCAGAAGGGAACTGCGAGTGACTATAATGTGTATGGTCATGCCGAATACCGCAATCAGACGCGCAATAAAAAGTGGGATATCGAGGCATATGGCCGGTTGTACCTGGAAGGGCTGGATGTAGGGAATTACAATGCCTATATCTCGTTGCGACGATTGATCAGCAGGAGCGTGGGATATTTTCAGGGTGGTTTCGAGAATGTGAACAGGACGCCGTCGTTCGTGTTCGATCGGGCGAGCAGCTTCTATTACGACACGACCAGGGCCACCTTGAATAAAGAAAATACCACGCATATTTTTGCATCGCTGGACCGGCCGCAGGACCTGTTGAGCATAACGGGCTCGTATTATCTATTCAGCAATTATACCTATATCGCCAATTACTACCAGGTGAGACAGGCGGCTTCGTTGTTCAATTTACTGGAGATCAATATCAAGAAGCAGTTTACGTTATACCGGCACTGGAAGTGGCGGACCAATACGATCCTGCAGCAGGTGGCGGGGAATGCGCCGGTGCATGTGCCGCTCGTGGTGTCGTTCAATCAGATTGGCTATGATGGAAATTTTGGGTTCAGGAATCTGTTCTGCAGTTTTGGCACCGAGATCCGGTATATCAGTGGGTATAAAGCGGATGGGTATTCGCCGCTGACGGGGCAGTTCTATTCCCAGGGAGATTCTACGGTGCGGCAGCGTTTGCCGGATATTTCGGCGTACTTACACTTCCGGATTCGGTCGTTCACTTCCTATCTGCGGGTGGAGGGGTTGAATGCACTGGCATTTAGCCCGAATGGGTTCGGGTTCTATCACAATAATTTCGTAGCGCCGGATTATCCTGCGCCAGGGATGGTGATCCGGTTCGGCTTCATCTGGGGATTTATCGATTAATTTTTATTGGGGGTAACCGAGCGGAGCGAAGGTTAGGAACGAGGAGGACGGGGCCCGCCAGGGACCGGCCGAGGAACGCACCGGTGGTGCGTTACGAAGGTCTAGGCAGGTCCGACGAAGTTCGGCGTCGCGGCTCAGCAATCGGGTTCGTCGCAGGGCGAGTCAGACATCTCGACTTCGAGGGTGGCGTGTTGGATATTGCGGTGCAGTAGCTCGTGCTTGATGTGATGTTTGAGTTGTTCGATGAGCTCCATGCCGGCGGTCTTGTCGACGACGAGATGGGCGGTGAGGGCGTTTTCGCTCGTGCTGATGGCCCAGACGTGGATGTGATGAAAATCAATGACGTCTTTCATGCGGCAGACCGCTTCCTTGATCTTGCTGATCTCGATGCCGGCGGGGACGCCGTCGAGGGAAAGGCGCAGGCTGTCGCGCAGCAGCTGCCAGGTGCTATAGAGGATAATGATAGCAATGACGAGGCTGAGGGCCGGGTCGATCCAATACAGATGTGTATAGAAGATAACGAGGCCGCCGATGACGAGGCCGGCGGAGACGATGGCATCGGATAGGAGATGCAGGAAGGCGCCGCGGACATTGAGGTCACTTTCTTTATTCCGGAAGAAGAGCATGGCGGTCAGGGCGTTGATACCGATGCCGATGGCGGCCACGACGGAGATGGTCTTGCCGGGCAGGGCGGCTTCGGGGGTCATGAGACGGTGGAGGGCCTCATAGCCGATGGCGCCGAGGGAGAGCAGGAGGATGGCGGCGTTGAGGAGGGCAACGAGGATAGTGGTTTTCTTGAAGCCATAGGTGTACTTATCGGTTGCGCGGACGCGAAGGAGGCGGATGGCGACCAGCGCCATGGCGAGGCTGGCCACGTCTGCCAGGTTGTGACCGGCGTCGGACAGCAGGGACAGGGAGTGGATATTGAGGCCGACGACGACTTCGATAATGACGAAGATGA
>DATMLR010000278.1:0-12617 GCA_035570015.1 Puia sp. | reverse complement strand
AATTAATTAGGGTATTCCCTTCTGAGCTGTTTCAAAAAATCCGGAAAATATTCTTTGAAATTAGCATAACGATTTGATTCCGGATAGCCGCGTCCAATGATCTCCATCATCCTGTATGATATTATATAATAGGAATCTTCTGCTAACCTTTGTATTTCCGAAGCGCTATCTATTTTTCCTGTTCTTATTCTCAACAAGGAAGTGATTCCCTGCGTAACATTTTCATTTAGAAACTTTGTCCAGTGCGCAACGTCGCATCTCTTTTGTATATTAGTATCTTTCTCCCTGATATATTCCAGAGAATCAATCTGAGCCTTGTATTGCTTGAACAAATCGGCCAAATAGGCATGGCTTACCTCATGAAAAACCAGCTGTGACTCCCAAAGCGAATCATAAAAGTTAGGTTGGGTCGAGTCGGACGCATACCTTCCAATCAGATTTCCATAACCAACGTGAATGACGGTTGTGTTTTGGAAACGAGGGTTTATCAGATCTACTTCCGGAACGGCATAGGTTGCGCAATTCAACGCACCTAGGGTGATGATTACTTTTCTGGGAAGGGGGAACCGGTAAAAGCTGTCAATCTCCGGCAAGAGGTTTTGCTTGCGAAGTATCCGGTTAAATGACGCAATCCACCTTTTGTATTCCGGCTGCTCTTTATAAAAAAAAGCTTTGAAATCTGAACGCTTATAAAAACGAAGGCAGGCTGAGAGATAATCCTGAACCTGCTTTTTATTGAACTCACTTTCATAGCCGAAAAGCGTATCCGGCAGGGAAAGTTTTAAATTCGGAAAGTCATAAAACACCCAGCTTAGCCGGACCGGAAAGTCACAATTTATGTAAGGCAGCTTTTTCGCTTTCAGAACCGCCGAGTCGTCTTTCCATTTGCTGAAGTATTTTAGTGCATCCACCCGGTAGGTCGACTTGACAGCGTAATCGGGGTCGGACAGGAGCCAAACGGCATTCATCAGCTCGGTCCCGGGATGAACGATGACTTTTACTTTTTCTTGTGCAAAAGATTGGTTGCATGCCATGCAAAGAACGACGCAAACGATCAATAATTGACACCTCTTCATAAATTAGAATTTACATGAGTATTATACGACGGTTCAGCTGTGTGACCAGAGGCAAAGAAACCGATTTTTGATTGTAATAATAATGAATGTTGCTCATGGTGATCATGAAATCTTTTCGCGATAATTGTTTTGATGCTAGTCTATCTTTAGCCATTAAACTTTTTTCATCATGACCAACCAACTCAACCATTTTGAAAGCAAATTAAGTTTCGAGATCGATTCCTCAGACCTTTTCGAGGCTATCGAGCGGGGAGAAAAGATCATTCCCGTGGATGCAAGGAAGCGGGCAGGTTTTGAAACGGAACACATTCCAGGTGCGATCAATATCCCGCACCGGGAAATGAATGAAGGAACGACTGCCTTATTGGACAAGAATTCCGTATATGCCGTTTATTGTGACGGGGTCGGTTGCAATGCATCGACAAAGGGCGCTTACCATATGACCCGGCTCGGTTTCCGGGTCAGAGAACTGATCGGGGGTATAGCTTCGTGGATTTCCTATGAATATGCGACAGAAGGAACGAATGCAAATCCCACGGGAAAAAAAATTAACTGCGATTGCTGAAATCATTTTTGATCACCCTCCTGACCCTCAGCGGAAAATTCTTACCTTAGCCGCATGCGTGAAATCAAAAATTTCCTTGAGATTTCCGACCGGTTGGCGTGCGCAGGACAGCCCGACGAATCCCAGCTGGAAATAATAGCCGACCATGGATTTGAGGTCGTTATCAATCTCGGCTTGTCAGACGGGAAATACGCTCTGCACGATGAAGCAGGCTCCATCGCTGCGCTGGGCCTCCAATATTATCATATCCCGGTGCAGTTTGAAAACCCTCAGCTTGCAGAATGGAAGTCGTTCATGGAAACAATGCAGCAGCACAGCGCAAAAGCAACGTTTGTTCACTGCGCGGCCAATTATCGCGCAACCGCCTTCACCGGCCTGTATCTTGTCGCCACATCTCAACTCAAACAGGAAGAATTATATTCATTTATTGCCCAAATTTGGCAACCGAATCCCGTATGGCAACAATTCATCGAGGAAGCCATCCAATACATAAACGAAAACCACGTACCTTGACCATTCTCGCGTAACCAATCACGTACCTTGATCATTCTCTCGTAACCAATTGATCAATTTAAATATATCGTTATGCTTTCCGGAAAATTCTTCCTCACGGTTATCGTAATAGCCGTCGCCGATACGTTTATCCAATGGCTATTTACCGGCTTTCTTTTTCATAAGTATCAGTCGCTGACCCCTTCCACATGGCGAAAGGAAAGCAATCGTTCTTATGCCGCCAGTATGCTCCTTTCCTTATTTTTTGCATTTATGATTACAGTGGTCTTTTATTTTTGGAAAAGCAGATCCGGAGGCATCTATCTTATTGACAGTATCAAGTTTGGACTTCTTTGCTGGCTTACTTTTTCTGTTACCACCGAAATTGGTCGCGCGATTTATGTAAACTTCTCCCGGATGTTTGTCCTGGGGCAGTGTTTGAGTTCACTCTTTGAATATACCGCGGCGGCCATTGCAGCCGCGCTGCTTCTGTAATTGCCGCTTGTCCAAAAAAACATCCGCCTTCCCATCTAAAAAGGTTTCCCATCCGTTTTCGCACCCGTTGTCGGCGCCGCCTTCCAAACATTATTCTCCCGGTTCGCATCCGGCAACACATGTTCGGGATCAAGCTCTACCGAAGCCAAACCCATCGTTGACGCATACTTAAACGTCCAGCTGCCCCCGCGTTCCCAGATATCGACCGGAAGCTTGACAATCTGTGAATTCCCTGAAGCATCGGTGATCTTGACAATAACCGGCATCGCCATCTTCTCAAGGTTATCGATGGTGATCAGTGCACCCTTGGTCGAATCATTATCCACATATTTAACGGCCGAGACGGCCTGGTCAAGTTTGTCATTGGTAAAAAACCACTCTTTCCAGAACCAGTTGAGGTCTTCTCCCATAGCGCTGTTCATGGTCCGGAAGAAATCATCCGGTTGCGGATGTTTGAATGCCCAGCGGCTGATATACGCCCGGAAAGCATAGTCAAACCGGTTACTATCGGCCACTACGTTACGCAGCAGGTCCAGACCCGCAGCAGTTTTAGAATAATAAGCGCCATACCCCCGCAGACTCATCGCCTCGGGCGCCGTCATCAGCGGGTCCTTGTCCCGCACAAAGGAACGGAACACGAATTCCGGACGACCGGGCCGGTAGTACTCGCCGTGGTTGAATTCCCGGGTCGAGTACTCGTTTATAAAGGTGTTCAGCCCTTCATCCTGCCACATGAAACGCCGCTCATTCGAGCCCACGATCATGGGGAACCAGTTATGGCCGATCTCATGCGTAATATCCCCCCACAGATTGCCATTCATAAGGTTGGATTGGCAAAAGATGATTCCGGGATATTCCATCCCGAGCGCAACCCCCGCCACACTGACCGCGGAATTCCACGGATATTCAAAGTAGAGATCGGAATAGATTTCGATGCTGCGTTTGAGGTATTCGGTGGAGCGACCATAACGTTCCTTGCCTGCCGCCTCGACGGGGTAGGCGGATTGAGCGATTGCCGGCCGGCCCGAAGGCAGCTTGACCCTGGCCGCGTCCCAGATAAATGCCTTGGAAGCCGCCCACGACACATCCCGGGTATTGTCCATTTTGAAACGCCACGTCAAGGTACCCGTCATTTTGGGCCGGCTCGAAGGCTGGCCCACTTCATCGGGAGCGACGATCATCACCGCCGTATCACTCATCCGCGCCTTTGCCAGCCGCCCGACTTCGCGGGCCGTCAGGACTTCCTGGGGATTCTGCAGATCGCCCGAAGCGACAACTGTCATGTTAGCCGGCGTCGTTAAAAAGTAGTCAAAGTTGCCGTATTCGCAATAGAACTCCCCCAAACCCATATACGGAAGCGTATTCCACCCATCGATCTCATCATAGACGCACATGCGTGGATACCATTGTGCCAATTCGTACACTACGCCGTTTTTGGTAAACAGCCGGCCCATCCGATCGGCGCCATAAACGGGGATGGCGAAATTATACTTCACCCGGACCTTGATCTTGTCGCCACCCGGCTTTACAGGTGCCTGCAATCGCACCTGCATCCGCGCGTCGGAGATAACAGGTGTAACAGAATAGGTTTTCACGCCATAGATCACCTCTACCGATTCGATATGATAGCCCCCCTTAGAAAACCCTTTCACATCAAAACGATCCCCTGTCACCGGCGTCGTCGCCGCCCCCCTGCTGTCCGGCCGGAAAAGATTCTGATCCAGCTGCAGCCACAGGAAGTCCAGCTTGTCCGGGCTGTTATTGGTATAGTCGATCGTGACCTCACCCCTAATGCTCGTGTCCTCCTCATTCAACGTCGCGCGGATCAGGTAGTCAGCCCGGTTCTGCCAGTATTTCGGCCCCGGTTGTCCGCCGGCACTTCTGTATTCATTGCCGTTGGTCGTGAAGAAGTAAGGTCCGAATAACTCGTGCGGATCATAGTTGGATGTCGTCTGCGCCAGCAATCGCAGGCTCGGCAGGACAACCAGAATCAGCCCCGCTATGGCAAATCGTTGTATTTTTTTCATCCTGCGAAGATAAGGAACCCGACATCCCAACCCTACCAAATCTTTATTCTTTTGTCTTCAGGCAGGTAATTCCGATCCCCCGGCTGCACGTTAAACGCTGCATAGAACGGAGCCGCACTCATACACGGGCCATTTACCCGCCACATGGCCGGGGAATGCGGATTGGTATTAACATACAGCCGCATATAGGCATCCCTTGTCTTCACCCGCCAGATCCGCCCAATGGATAGATAGAATCGCTGATCCGGCGTGTACCCATCGATTTTGACGGAACCCTGTCCCTCCGGGGTCATCTTGAACGCGTCATAAGCAATGGCAATGCCCCCGTTATCAGCCGTGTTTTCGCCCAACGTCAAGGCGCCCTTTACATGCAGGCTGTCTAAAACCGTAAACGAATTATACAAGTCAACGACTCTTTGAGTCTTGACGCGAAACTTCTCATAATCCTCTTTTGTCCACCAGTTTTTTACGTTCCCAAACTTATCGAACTGCGCCCCCTGATCATCAAAGGCGTGCGTCATCTCATGCCCGATCACCATTCCGATCCCGCCGTAATTGATGGCGTCATCCGCCCCAAAATCGAAATAAGGATACTGCAAAATGCCGGCCGGAAAGACGATTTCATTGAAGAATGGATTGTAGTAGGCGGTAACCGTAGACGGGGTTGTAGTCCACTCCGTCCGATCCACCGGTTTGTTCAATTTTGCCAATTGATATTGATATTGGTTTTGGGCAATTGAAAGCAGATTTTCAAAGTATTTGGTTCTCACGATTTGTACCTGATCATAATCCCGCCATTTATCCGGATAGCCAATTTTTTTGGTGATCGCATACAATTTCTCGATCGCCTTTTGTTTCGTGCTATCGCTCATCCAGTCAAGATGATTTATCCGGTTCTCAAATGATTTTTGCAGGTTGTTCACGAGTGCCAGCACCCGTTTTTTCGCATCCTCATTAAAATATCTTTTAACATAGAGCTGCCCAAGCGCCTGCCCCAGAAGACCATCCACCTCATCGGTCATGATCTGCGCTCGGGGTTTCTGCACGGCTTGTCCGGATAATACTTTGGTAAATTCAAAGGCAGCATCCACAAACGGCTTACTAAGTGCATGAGCATAGTTTCTCAGGGTTGCCGCTTTCAGATAAACCTTCCAGTCATTGACGGGAACGGATAGCAGCAGCCCGTTTAACTTCTCGTAATAGCCGGGTTGAGCCATATCGATGGAATCGGTCACAGCGTTCAAATTGCCAAAGACAGCGTCCCAGCCAATATTGGGTTGAGTTTTGCTGATGACCGCAACCCCTACCTTATTGTAGTTGGCATTGACATCCCTAAGCTCGATCCTTGTTTTGTGTGCTGCGGCAATTTGTTTTTCGATGCTATAAGCGGTTTCGGCCTGCTGCCTCGCGGCGGCCGGATTACTGCCGGTCAATTGAAACAGCGTGCTGACGAACTTTTTATACGCTTCCTGGATCGCAAGGGTAGACGAATCCGTTTTGAAATAATAATCCCGGTCGGGTAACCCGATGCCCGCCTGGAATACATGGGCAATATCGATCGCGGAATTTTTGTTGTCTGGCGCCACCCCAAAACCAATAAAAGAGCCGTTTCCCGTTTTCATCTCAACAGTCGCAAACTGAACAATCGACGGGACATCGCCGATGGCGTCGATCCGTGCAAGTACGGGCCGGATCGGTTCGTAGCCGCGCTGATTGATGGCAACCAAGTCCATCCCGGACGCATAGAAATCCCCCACCTTTTGCTCGATACTGCCCGAGATGTTTTGGACGCCCGAAACACTATCCAGGATATTTTGCAATAGCTTCTTTTGCGGAATATTCAGAAAACTATACGACCCTATCCCCACCTGGTCGTCCGCAATCTTTACGGTATCGTACCAGCGCCCATTGACATAACGAAAGAAATTGTCGCCGGGCTTCACAGAGCGATCGATTCCGCTCACATCAACATAACTTCTCTTCGCCGCCTCCGGCTGACTGCGCGCATCCAAAAAACCAAAGACTAAACAGACATAAAGAAATTTCTTCATAAGCGGTTGGTTTGGCTAAAGATACAACCCCGCAAGGATTCCTACTTCGTCTTCTTGTAAAGACCCAATCCGATAAGTACGATCGCCTCCGTGACCGAATCGCGGTCGATCGTTGATCGGAGTTCGCAAAATGCGAACTTTAGGCAGCTAGGTTGGCAAAAATTCCAAACGATTATTTTGGTTGACACTGATAATAATAGTCTTATGTATTGTGTTTCTTACAATCTAACGTCAATTCTCCTAAAATTGTCGCAAAAATTCGCATTTTGCGAACTCCAAAAATCGTACAGCGACCAATTTCCCCGCCGTTAAATATTTTCATCACTACCTTTATCCGACCAAACATTATACCGATGAAAAAATACGTCCTCCTCCTCTTCGCCATCGTGACGACCACTGCAACAATAGCCCAGGACTCCATCTGGTTAGTCCCGGCCCTCCCTCAACGCGGCGCCCGGGTTACCATTTATTTCAAAAGCGACAAAGCGGCTTACACCCACGCAAAAACCTTGTCAGGCGGCTTTTACAGCCTCGACGGTAAGAACCGGGTCGTGGCTCAGGACCTGACCTATGGAAGATCCGGGAACAACTGGATGGCCACAGCCACCGTCCCGGACACTTCTTATGCAGTTGTCGCTAACATGGACCGCCCTGACGCCGACCCCATCGCCGTCACTGTCGCAGCCGGCCTGGACAGCAGTAACGGCCAGCCTTTTCTAAAAAGCTACAATGCGCTTGCCTATGTTTATGCCGGTCAAAACAGGCCAATGGGCGTCCCACTGGATAAGGCCAAGACCAAGGACCTGACCGAACAATATTGGAAGGGCTTATCGGCGCCGCCTTCAAACTTTAGTAGCAAAATATACTGGTACCTGATAACAAAAAAGGATACGACCAAAATCCTCAATTTACTGGCCAATCTTCCGCTCGACAGTACGGCCGTGGAAATTGATTACGAGGTGGCCGACAACTATGCAGCGCGACTCGGCAACAAACCGTTGGCCAAATTACTGAACATTGTATACCACCAGAAATATCCCCACGGCGATTGGAATCGATTCGAGTACTACAACCGCATGCTGGCGGCCAAAGAGCCTGCCGAACAGTTGAAAATCATCCGCGAATATAAAGAGGCTTACCCCAATGTACCGTCAGATGAGTCGTTCATTAGCTCATTTACATCCATGGTACAAGACAAGCTGCTGGCTTCAGGCGACTTGTCGGGCGCCCTGGCGCTGATCCCCAAAGACGCCAGCGGCCTTGATATAGCAGGTAAGTACAACAACCTGGCCTGGGGAGCCTGCGAAAGAGACATCCAGATTCCCCGGGCGCTTGCCTTGTCAAAGGCCTCCCTGGATACGCTGCAAGCCCTCGAAGCCTCGGGAAGAGATAAGCCCGCGGACGAAACCACGACCCAATACCGGAAATCCCTGATCGCCAATTATGCCCTTTTCGCCGACACCTACGCCTACCTGCTGTACAAGACCGGCTCCTACAAAGAAGCATTCGCCTACGAGTTAAAATCATTGGCCGGCAGCGGCGCCAAGCCTCAGGTAGATATCATTGCCCGGTATCATCAATTCATGGAAAAGGTGGAAAGACCTTCCAAAGTACTGGCCTCCCTCGCAACGTATATCGCCAAAGGCCAATCGGACACCACGATGGAGGCCCAGTTCAAACGCCTCTACAAAGGAAGCAAACCCGCCGATGACGCCTATGCCGACTTAGAGGCACAAGCCAAAGCCCTCAAACAAGCCGAAATGGTCAAAACGGTCATGAATGACCCGGCCTCGAAATTCACCCTGCTGGACCTGAACGGGAATAAGGTTTCCCTCGACAGCCTGAAAGGGAAAACCGTTGTAGTAGACTTCTGGGCGACCTGGTGCGGTCCATGCAAAGCCTCCTTCCCCGCCATGCAAAAGCTGGTGGAACGCCACAAGGATGACAAAAATGTAGCCTTTCTTTTTGTAGACACCTGGGAAAGCGCGGATGACAAAAAGCAAATCGTCGCCGACTTTGTTAAAAAGTCTCCTTACACCTTCCACGTGCTCCTCGACAATGACAACAAGGTCGTAGAGGCGTACAAGGTTTCAGGCATTCCAACAAAATTCGTCATCGACAAGAACGGAGTTACCCGATTCATGGCCGTTGGATTCGATGGGAACACAGACAATACCGTCGACGAGATCGAATCCATGATTGCGGTCACAAGTACTTTTTGAACCAGGCCAGCATCCGGCGATTGAAATCGATCGTATGATTCAACTCCCTGAACCCGTGAAACTCGCGGGGATAAAGGACCAGCTCGCTGGGCACATGATAATAGTGCAACCCACGGTACAACTCTTGTGACTGCCCCTTTGGATCCGTATCATCTTCCTCCCCCTGAATGATCAACGTAGGCGTCGTCACATTTTTCAGATACGCGACCGGCGAATGTTTGATAAAGAGGTCGAGGTTCTCATAAGGAGCGCCCCAGAACCAATGGTCATACCACGCCCCGTTTTCCGTGCCAAATTCGCTGGCCAGATTGGACATCCCCGCCCCGGTTACGGAGGCCTTGAACCGATGCGTTTGCGTGATCGCCCACTCGGCCATATAGCCGCCATAAGACCAGCCGAAGATGCCCAGCCTGTCTGGATCGATCCGCTCGTTTTTGATCAGATAATCGATCCCCGCCATCATGTCCTTATAGTCATTGCCGCCCCAATCCCGCCGGTTGGCCACGACGAATTCCCAGCCATAGCCGGTGGAACCGCGGATGTTCGGACAGAAGACGGCATAACCGGCCTGTACCAGCATTTGCGCCCATGGGACGTAAGCATTCGGGAAGGCGCCCGTAGGGCCGCCGTGGATCAAGGCTACCAGTGGCACCTTGCCTTGCATGGTACCACCCGCAGGCAAATAAAGGGCCGCCTCAATCGTGAGTCCATCAAAGCTCTTATAAGTAAAGACCTTCGGCGTCACCATGGAAATACCCGCCAGGCTCCGGTTAATATCGGACACCTTCTCCGGCACACCTCCGGGCTGGACCACGTAGAGTTCGGGCAGGTGTGTGAAGTCCTCCCCGACATAAACAAGCGTACCATTCGCAGCTACATCAAAGGACTGCATATTATCCTTCGGCCCCCAGGGCTTTGCCGACCCATCGTCGTTAATGGCATACAGGTTATATTCAAAGCCCCGCTGAACCAGACCGAGTAACCGGTGATCGTCCGTGAATTTATAGCCCGTCACGACCCGGTCAAGCGATTTGTCAGTGATGTTCACATAAGTATTATCATCCAGCCGGTGGATAAAAAGATCATGGGTCGTCGGACCGTCCATCCGGGCCCCGGCAAAGGCCGCAGTTTTCCCATCCGGCGACAATTGGAAGCCCCCGAAAAAGGCATGCTGCGGCGTCGCCAATTCTTTCACACTTGAATCCGCCAGGTTGAACCGGATGAGCTTCCGCTTTGGCATTTCCTCATCCGGCAGCGGAGTCGTCAGCAGCAGCATCTCCTTACCCGAAGGTAGCCATTTCATCTCCCCGATACGCCAGTTGCCGCGCAGGATCGGCTTGGCAACACGGCTGGCTACATCAATGCGATACAGGGTGGAAGGCCGGCTCGATTCGTCGACAACATTCTCATCAAATTTTGCATCCCTTCGCTTTTTCAGCGAATCGGACAACTCCTCCTGACATATATAGACAATAGACTTCCCGTCCAGCGACCACTCGAATTGCTGGATATCGGCCTTGCTTTGGGTCAGCTGCATCGCCTCGCCTCCCTGCATGTCGATCAGGAAGACCTGATAGGAACCGCTCCGTGTCGAACCGAATGCCAGCTGCCGGCCATCCGGGGACCACTTGGCCCCGCTCTCGGATTTGGTCGAATTCGTAAACTGCCTGAAAGCCTTAGATTGAACGTCGAGCAGCCAGACATGCGACACCATCGAATCGGCCGGTGCGCCCGCCACGGAGACGGTAACGACTGCCTTGCTACCATCGGGCGACAGTACCGGTCGCGAGATGAAGCGCCTGAAAAGCGCCTTCTCTATAGACAGCGTGTCCCTTGACAGCGTGTCCGCCGACGCGCCAATCGCGCCAATCGCGCCAATCGTACCAATCCCGCCAATCGCGCCAATCGCACCTACTTCGCACCTACCACCGTATCCGGCGATCAGCATCAGGAATAAAAGAAAATGTCTATTCATATCTCAATTTGATTTTATCGAAGCTCGAAATCCCAGATCGGCTTCTCCCCCAGCAAATTCTCCACAAAGTAATTCCACCGTTTTTTCAAAAAATAATCCGCAAACTTCCCCTGATACCCATGATGCTGACTCGGCAGAATCAGCATATCAAATTCCTTATCCGCCTTCACCAACGCCTCCGCCAGCTTAAAAGTCGCCGACGGATTCACATTTTCATCTATCCCCCCATGAACAAGCAGTAATTTCCCTTTCAGATTACCCGCCATCGTAATATTTGACACGGCATTGTAAGTTGAATCAACCGGCCATCCCATATACATCTCCGGCCACCAGTCTTTCTCCATCCTGAAATCATGATCTCCTGAGCTCGCCACCGCGACCTTATAAAAGTCAGGGTACTCCAGCACCGCATGCCCCGCGTCATACCCCCCCGCCGAATGCCCCATAATTCCCACCCGCGTCGTATCCATCCACGCATACCTCCGCCCCAGTTCCCGGATCGCCAACACATGATCGAGCAGATTCTTACCCATGTTGTGATACGAAACATTATGAAATGCCTTTGACCTCCCCGCCGTTCCCATTCCGTCAACCGTTACTACGATAAAACCCAGCTCAGCCAGCGCCTGGTTGGAACGGTTAAGAGACGACGCGAAATCCTCTGGGAACATGTGCGTATGCGGACCCGTATATGTCTGATCGATAATCGGGTATTTTTTTAGCGAGTCAAAATGTGTGGGTTTCCAGATGGCCCCATAGATCGGAGTAACGCCGTCCCTGCCGGTCGCCGTGAAAGCCTCCGGAAAACAATACCCCATCTCCACCAACCCGCCAATATCCGCCTTACTCAGTTCCGTTACTATTTTACCCGTCTTACTCTCCCGCAATACCGACCGGGTAGGTTGATCCAATGCGGATATATTGTCCACAAAATATTCGCCGTCCGGCGACATCGAAATACTATGATTGGCGTTCTCCGGCGTGAGCAGCTTTAATCCGCTGCCATCCAGGTTGATCGTATAAGCATGCCGGTAGTAAGGATTTCTTCCCGGCTCCCTCCCGCTTGCCGTGAAAAGCACCCTCCCCTTCCTTTTGTCGATAAAAAGAATCTCATTCACATACCATGCGCCGTTGGTTAACGGCTTTACCGCATGATCACCAATATCTAAAAGATACAATTGCTTCCACCCGTCTTTCTCCGATATCAACAGGATCTTTCCCAATTCCTCGATCCGCTCGGGACTAAAATTGTCGATATTCGTCGCGCTCGATTCGCTGTATATCTTGTCGAGGTTTTTCTTATCAAGGTCATATCGATACAAATTGACATGCTGGTAACCCCGTACTTGCTCCGCGATATAGCTGACCCCGCCTTCTTTCGCCCATTCGCAGGAGACCGCGTTTACATTCCGAAATTCATCCTTCCTGAATTCCTCTCCCGTTTCGACGTTGAAAAAAACCGGAGTCATATAGACCATGTCCGTATCGCCCGGAGAGCCCCGGTAGTACGACAACAAACGCGCCCGGTACAATGTATCGACACTCCAATCAAGCAGATACATCTTTTTCGCCGAGCGGACGTCACAGATATACGTTTGGATCCACTTGGAATCCGGCGACCAGTTGACCCCGAAATGCGGCGGCCGCGTCCCATTCTCGCCCACGATGATTTCGCCCCAGTCGTAATAGGAAGCATAATCATAGTCCTTCATTC
>DATMLR010000277.1:0-17173 GCA_035570015.1 Puia sp. | reverse complement strand
CGATTTCAATATGATTATAAAATCCGGAAAGCCATTCATGCATAAAAAGGTAACCCAATGGCGCCGCAAGCAGGAATGCGACGGCGATCAGCAACATAAATTCCCTCGAGAACAAATAGAATATGCTTTGAACGGAGGCGCCCAGCACTTTTCGAATCCCCACTTCTTTGGTGCGCTCAACCGCCATGAAGGAAACGAGACCGTACAATCCAAGACAGGAAAGGACAATGGCAATCCCTGCAAAAATCCTGAACAATCGGGCCGTAGTATTCTCTTTCTGGTAATATTGCCAGATCGTATCATCAAAGAAAACCGGATTATATAAGTACGATGGAATGACACGCTTAAATACGCTTTGCATCTGGTCCATCGCGCCCACCAGGTTATCGGGGTTTATTTTGACGGCCAAATCAGTATACATGTTTTTGTTTGTCGTCAACACCAGCGGCAAAACAGAGTCGCGCAGGGATCTGCTGTTAAAGTCGTGGATAACCCCTACAATTGGATAATGACGTCGGGCATTGTAAGACAACGTCTTGCCCAAGATCTGATTCGGGCTTACAAAGCCCAGTTTCCTGACCGCCGCCTGATTGACAAGGATCTCGCGAACGGTGTCCGCCGGATAGGGAAGTCTGCCAGCAACCAGCTCGATGCCAAAGGTATTCAGATAGCTGGTGTCGGCGAACTGAATCTCCGGATCGGATTCGAGTTTCCGCGGGTTGTGATCGAAGTAGATCGGATTAAATATCTTTTCATCACTGGAAGGGGGATCCATGCAAAAGCTCGCATCGATAACTCCGGGAACTTGCAGCATCTCCTGCTTCAGGTAATCATATTTTAGTTGATCCGCTTTGTCACTGGGAAGATCGATGATTGCAATGGCCTTTTTATCAAAGCCCATCGGACGATTCCGAAAATAGTCCATTTGCCTGACAACAACAAGGGTGCCTATCACAAGGAGCTGGGCAATCACAAACTGTGTAACGACAAGCACCTTTCTGATGGAGATACCCGGACCAGTCCGGGCCCGGATTTTATTTTTGATCGCCTCTACAGGGTCGAAGCCGGACAGAACAAAGGCCGGATAGAACCCCGCCAGGAAAGTAATGGCAATGCCCGCGGCAAAAAAATAGAATATCATCAACGGATGGCCGACGAGATCAAGCGACAGAGCCTTTCCCGTCAACTTATTTACAAAGGGAAGGGCAAACAAGGTCAAAAAATAGCTCAGGATGATCGCAACTGACGTGATTAATGCGGTTTCTAAAAGATACTGGCTGATGATATTGCTCCGGCCGCTGCCCAGGACCTTCCGCACGCCGATTTCCCTGGACTGGCTTACGGATTGCGCCGTAGCAAGGTTGATGAAATTGATGCAGGCAATGAGTAGCACGAAAAGGCCGATCAATCCGAGTGACCAGAGCTCTTTCACCGGTAACGCGTCTCCTTTATACGTCTCATACCGTTCATCGAGATGCATGCGCCGTAGCGGCTGGAAGTCCAGGGTGGTCCTGGTGGGACTATGGTCCTTCGATTCTTTATAATATTTCGAAACAAAGGAGGGTAGCGCTTTTTCGAAGGAATTGACTCGTTGGGTTTTAGATAAAAGAAGAAAGCATTCCGTTCTGAATACATTGTCCGTAGAGACCCAGAGATTCGGGTCGTTTATGTCGCCGGGATTATATGGATGCAAAGAGGTATAAGCCATCGCCATTTCGACGGGAACATCTGTGTATGGCGGCAGGTCCCGGAAAACGCCGGTTACGATATATTTCGCTCGCCAGGACCAAACCTGGATGGTTTTACCCATTGCTTGCCTCCAGTCGCCAAAATATTTTTCAGCCAATCGTTTGGAGATAACGACGGAGTTCGGTTCATTTAACCGCCTCGCGTTCCCGGATAGCCAGGCATAGTCAAAGATGTCAAAAAGTGAAGGCTCTGCATAAAAGATCCCGCTGTTTTCAAGGAATCGCTTTTCTTCAGAATGGTCCTTGTCGGAAATATAAATTTGAGGTGATCCGGCATTGACGATTGCCGCCACTTTTTCAATTTGGGGGAAATCGAGCCTTATGGCGTCCGGGAGGGGCAACGGTACAGCACCGCTATGTCCCACTACCTCACCATTGCTGCGGTTGAACGAATTTTGAACCACCCGGTAAATCTGATCTTTTTTTGCATGATAGGCATCATAGCTTGTTTCATACGCAATGACCAGGTAAATTAGACAGCCGACAGTAACTCCGCAAGCCAGTCCAACAATGTTAATAAGCGAGAATATTCTGTTCCTTACTAATTTTCGCAAGGCGATTTTCAAATAGACGGCCATCATGGCATTTGCTTTATCCTAAATTACCTTAAATTCCTGAACAATCTGTGGACTAAATACCTGCCAATTCTATCGTACGCCATCGCATTGGGATGCCCGTCAATTGGAATATAATATTTGGGGTCTTTGGTATCCAGAATATCCGAAACGCTGATGATGTCAACTCCCTCTTTTCCCAGTCGTTGCAGCTTATCTGCCAAAATTTGGCGGTAATATCGATTGGGATCGTCTTTTTCGGAGATATTGTCCCACGACAATACGATGAAATGGCCACCGGTCATCCTTGAATATTGATCCATTTTCCGGATCATCCAATAGGCTTTCTCGTATTCATCCGGGGCCACGCGTTTTGCCCGCCGCTTGTTTTGAATATTGATGATCATATCCTTTATGAAGCTAAAGGTGCCAAACAGCGACGCATACCACGCGAATCTGTATCTGTCTACTGGTAAAGACCCGACATATACCAGCGAGTCGCCGGCCAATCTGAAGGAAGGTCCGGGGCTCCATCCGTATAAGCCGCTTGCCCGTAAGACATGATCCGGGATCATAGTGTAAATAAATAGTCTGCCCGTATTGTTTACCGTCGCGTATTTGTCGAGAAATATTTTGTACACGTGATGGATACCGTAACCGATACCACCCAGATTGAGGGTCGAGACATCCGTTAAAGCGCCCACTTTGGAGGGAAGGGTTTCGGAATCATTTACCCCTTGACCGAAGGTAAAGCTGCAGCCCAAAAAAACAATTCCGGGCGCTGGGGCGGATTCCCGGCCCGAAGCGGAAGGGTTTAGAAATCCGAGGCGGTGGATGAAGCGATACGGTCCAATAGAATCGGCGATAATGGTGTATCGGGCATGATAGATCGCGCTTCCGGAGGACGTGAGCTCGGTATCGCTCAAAACTCCCGTCGTGTCAATCTGAACACCCAATACCGGGTGTGGTCCAAATGACCATGTCTTGCCGGTTTTTTGGAAATAGGACTTTCGATCTTTAAAAAAATTCCGATACGCCGTTTCAACGATGGATAAACCGAGAAAGACGGTGGTGCATAATAAAAGGAGATTGTTGATCCTTCGTCTTCGCCTGGTTATATAGGTCAACCCCAGGAGAACCAGACTTGCGATAATGAAAAATGCGACGTGTTTATTCATTGCTGCGACGGTCTGTTAGCGTGTGGGGTATAGCTGCGGCGCGGCGTTGAGCATCGGGAATTGCCGCTGGTGCCAGTAGGGATAAGCAGGCAGGGTTTCGCTGGCCGCGTCGAGGCGTTTGACCTGATCGAGATTGAGGTTCCAGCCGACGGCGCCGAGATTTTCCTCCAGTTGTTGGGCGTTGCGCGCGCCGATGATCAGATTGACGACGGTCGGCCGCTGCAGGAGCCAGTTGAGGGAGATCTGGGCATGGGTCTTTTCTGTTTCCTTACTGATCTGATCGAGGACGTCCGCGATATTATATAGTCGTTCGTCATCGGAAGCGACGCCGATAACCGGGTTGCCGCCCTGAGCGACGCGGGCGTCTTTCGGCAATGGCTTTCCGCGGCGGTACTTGCCGGTGAGCTTGCCGCTGGACAACGGGCTCCAGACGATGGTGCCGATATGCTGATCGATGGCCAGGGGCATGAGTTCCCATTCGTAGTCGCGATGAAGCAGAGAATAGTAGGCCTGGTGGGCGACGTATTTTGACCAGCCGTATCGTTCGGAGATCGACAGGGATTTCATGAGGTGCCAGCCGGAGAAGTTGGAGCAGGCGGTATAGCGGACCTTTCCGGTGGAGACGAGGTGATCGAGGGCTTTGAGGGTTTCGTCGACTGGAGTATTGGCGTCGAAGCCATGCATGTGATAGATGTCGATATGATCGGTGCCGAGGCGGCGGAGGCTTTCGTCGCAGGCTTTGAGCAGAAAGAGGCGGGAGGACCCAAAATCGTTGACTTCGCCGGACATGGGGAAGGTGGCTTTGGTGGAGATCAGCAATTTGTCGCGGCGCCCTTTGATGGCCTGGCCGAGTATCTGTTCGGCGGCGCCGATGCTGTAGACGTTGGCGGTGTCGAAGAGGTTGACGCCCGCCTCGAGGCATCGATCGACCAGGGCTGTGGCTTCTTCTACCTGCGTGCTGCCCCAGGCCTTGAAGAATTCCGTGCTGCCGCCGAAGGTGCCGGTGCCGTAGCTGAGAACGGGGATGCGGATGCCACCCAATTGCCGGTATTCCATGAAGTTTTTTTGCAAAGGTAGGGGATCTCGGGGCGAGGCGGGATTCGCGTAACTTTGTTACATGAACAGGAATTGGGGTTTGTATATTCTTTTTCTTGGGTTGATCCTGGTTGTGGTGGGGATCATTATTTACTTTTTCCACGATAAACTGGGCTGGATCGGGAGGTTGCCAGGAGATATCCGGGTGGAGCGGCCGGGGTTCCGGTTGTATATTCCAATCGCCACGATGTTGCTGGCGAGTGTCGTGTTATCGGTGGTGTTGTGGTTGATCAGGAGGATGGGATGAGGTGATGCAGGAATTGCCTGATGTGCATATATCCGATGCCTTCATAGGTGTTTCCGGTAAATTGATCTTCGCTCACGACTATCTTGGGGTAGTTGTCGGGGATGGCGAGGAGGTTTCCGAATTCCCTGTCAATCGTAGCCTGGTCGCCCAGTCGGAGGGCTACCTGCACGTATAGTCGCTCATTTTTGTTTTCACAGACAAAGTCGATCTCCTTTTCGCGAAGGGCCCCTACTTTGACATCGTATCCCAGATATAGCAGATGATTATATACTAGATTTTCCAACAGCTTACCCCGGTCTGCTGGTCGGTAACCAATGATCGAATTTCTAATACCTGTGTTTTCAAAATAGAACTTAGTCCCGCTTTCAAATATTCTGCGGCCAATCAGGTCATACCGACTGGCTTGATGAATGATGAATGCGTTTGCCAGATGCGCGCAATACTGTTGGATTTGGTTCGGAGCGATATTCGTTTGCTGTGATTTTAGAAAATCGCTGATCCGTTTGGCAGAAAAAAGACTTCCGATATTGTCGGCAAGAAATTGCAGTAATTTCTCGAGGAATTGGCTATTGCGCAAATTGTACCGGCTTATCACATCCCGGTATACGATCGTGTTGTAAATGCTATTGAGATATTCGAAGGCGTCATTATTCAGATTCAAATGTATCAGGTAGGGCAAGCCTCCATATTTAATATACGATTCCAGGTGTTGATCGTTGTCCTGCAATTTATGAAACTGGAGAAACTCGGGATAGGAAAGACTGGATACTTTGAATTCTACGTATCTGCCACCCAGGTAGGTAGCCAATTCGCCGGATAAAAGATTGGCATTGCTGCCGGTGATATAAAGGTCGTTGTTCTGATCCAGGAGGAGGGAACGCAGCGCTTTTTCAAACTCATGGATATCCTGAATCTCATCAATGAAAATATAGTTACGGGAGTTAGTGGTCGATTTGGATAAGACGTATTCATTCAGGGTTGCCGCATCCCGGATATGATCGAATTCCAAGTCTTCCTTATTGATATAGATAATATTAGCCATAGGGTCCTCCAATTGGATCTCCTGGATAAGCTGGAACAGTAAATAGCTTTTCCCGACCCTTCGTTGACCGGATAGCACCTTGATCAGACCCTTCCGGATGAAGGGTTGAATCTTTTTCATGTAGATGTTTCTGGGAATGACTGTGTTTGTGATTTTCATTTATATTTACAAATATCGCATAAAATCATATATTTTTAAATGTAGTTATAATTACTTTATTTTATGATAAAATTATAATTATGGCTATAGAAAGTCATTTACCGGATTATCAATGCAATGGTTTTGTTCGGCCGGAGATATTAGCAAAAAATTACATTTAACTAAGTGTAAACTCTTATGTTCGATCAAATAGATTGAATAGTAGATATTTCGTATGGGTGACGGCGCGTTTTGGAACGTGACCCCTAATCGTCAATAATGAGGCTTGTCCAATATCTACTCCTTTTCCTCTTTCAGTTTTCCGGGTTCCTTGGCTATGCTCAGGCCGGGAACTTGAAGTTTTCCCATATCGGTACGGATGGCGGTTTGTCCCAGAGCAATGTGACCTGTATCCTGCGGGACAGGCAGGGCTTTATGTGGTTTGGGACGCGGGACGGGCTTAACCGGTATGACGGGTATGATTTCGACGTCTACAAGAATGTGCCGGAGGATTCGCTGAGCCTGAGCAGCAACTTCGTTACTTCGGTCATCCAGGACCGGAACGGGGATATCTGGGTAGGGACCTGGGGCGGGGGTCTGGATCGGTTCGACATGGAAAAACATCGTTTTATCCGCTATGGGTCGGTGATCCACTCCGATTTTATCAATGCCTTGATGGAAGATAGCAAGGGACGCATCTGGATCGGGTCGAATGATCACGGGGCATGGGTATACGATCCGAAGACCGGCAAGGTCGCCTTATTAACTTCCACCGCTACCGATCCGGGCAGTCTGAGCGACAATGACGTGCAGGCCATTCTGGAAGATCACGATCATCACATCTGGGTCGGCACTTCTCATGGCGGGCTCAATCTCTTTAACCCCGGCACCCATTCCTTTCAGATCTTCGCGCATCGGGACGGCGATACTACATCGCTGGCTTGTAACACGATCGCGAAATTGTTCGAGGATGGGCAGCACCGGTTATGGATCGGCACGCGGGAGGGCGGGCTGGACCTGTACGATGCACAGCACCATCGATTCCGGCATTTTCGGAACGATCCCCGCAATCCAAAGAGCCTGGCGAGAAATGTCGTTCTTTCCCTGGAGGATGACGATAAAGGAAATCTGTGGGTCGGTACGGAGAACGGGGGGGTCAGCATCCTGGACCCGGACCTAAAGACCTTCCGGACCTATGCACATGACGACATCGACAATACCAGTCTGGCCAATAATTCCATCTATTCGCTATACCGCGACCCGCAGGGTAATATGTGGATCGGAACCTATGACGGGGGCATCAATCTCTTTTCCAAGAGCGCGAATACTTTTGCGCATTACAAACACAGTACTTCCGCAGAGAGCCTTTCCAACAATATCGTCCTCGATCTATTGGAGGATAAGAATCACTTGTGGGTTGGGACGGACGGCGGCGGGTTGGATGAGATAGACCAGCGGACAGGGAAGTTTACCCATTTCTTCCAGGGTGCGCCGAACGGGAGGGGAATTGGCGGGAATAATGTTCTTTGTCTCTACGAGGATGCTGCGGGGAATCTTTGGACCGGGACATGGGGCAACGGCATTTCGGTGATCGGGAAGGATGGGAAGTTCGTACGGCAATACAGGCATAATGATTCGGATAGCAGCAGTTTGGGCGGAAACAATGTGTATTCTATTAAAGATGACGGTGAAGGGACCATTTGGGTCGCTACTTACGGAGAGGGTCTGAGCCAGTTCAATACAAAGACCGGCGGATTTCACCATTATAAACATATGGCAACCGATCCAAACAGTCCGGGCAGCGACCGGCTTCATACGATCTTGTCGGATAGCAACGGTATTGTCTGGATCGGCACATTTGACGGCGGTTTGGACAGGCTTGATGAATACACCGGAATATTCAAACATTATATCCACGAGCCGGGTAAGAACAGTCTGAGCAACAATACCGTCAATTATATCTACGCCGACAGCCGGCATAACTTCTGGGTATGCACCGCTGACGGTTTGAATTTGATGGATCGAAAGACGGGACAGTTTACGCTGTATGGCTCCAAAGACGGATTGCCAAGCGACGTTATTTTTGGCATCCTGGAAGATAATCACGGCAAGCTGTGGATAACCACCAACAACGGGCTTTCGCAGTTCGATCCGGAGACCCGACAGTTCAGGAATTTCTCCGTTGCGGACGGGTTGCAGTCCGATCAGTTCAAGGCGCATTCCTGTTTTAAGAGTCCATCGGGGGCGTTATATTTCGGGGGAGTGAACGGGTTTAATAAATTCTATCCCGACAGTATCCGGGATAACTCTTACGACCCGCCGCTGCTGATCACGGGCTTTTCCATCTTCAACAAACAGGTGTCCATCGGGGATTCGGCGCATCCGTCGCCGCTGACGAAAGATATCACGATGACAAAGGCGATCACCATTCCGTACAGCAGCTCGGTGATCTCTTTCGAGTTCGGGTCGTTGAATTATACAGTGCCGGAGAAGAAACACTATGCCTATCGGCTGGACGGTTTCGATGACGCCTGGAATGATGTCGGCACCAAGCGGTCGGCCACCTATACGAACCTGGACCCCGGCACCTATACGTTCCAGGTAAAGGGATGGGATAATGACGGCAACTGGTCCCCCACCATCGCCAGTCTAACGATGACAGTTACACCACCATTCTGGCAAACCTGGTGGTTCCGACTGTTCGCGTCGGTCCTTGCCCTTGGCGCGGTGGTCGCCGTGCACCGGCTGAGGCTGCATACCGTAAGAACACAAAAGAAGAAGCTGGAGCTGGAAGTGGCGCAACGAACCAGCCAGCTGGCGACGTCCCGGGATGAGGAGCGGCGGGCCCGGGAGCAGGCGGAAAAAGCCAGCCGGGCCAAAAGCGAGTTCATGGCCAATATCAGTCACGAACTGCGAACGCCCATGAACGCGATCATCGGGTTCACGGACCTCGTGCTGACCACGGAGCTGCAACGGACGCAGCGGGAATACCTGGAGAATGTGCACCGTTCCGGTTACAACCTGCTTGGCATCATCAATGATATCCTGGACTATTCCAAGATGGAAGCCGGTAAGCTGACCATTGAAAATACGGCCTTTAAACTTTGCCAGCTGGTGGAGCAAACGGTAGATACGCTGGCGATTAAGGCGTTCGAGAAGAAGCTGGAACTGATCTGCGAGACCGATCCGTCGCTGCCGATGCAGGTGATGGGTGACCCCGGAAGGATACAACAGATCTTGGTGAATCTACTGGGGAATGCCATTAAGTTCACTGAGAAGGGTGAGGTGGTGGTTGCGCTGGAAAGAGGTTCGGTTGTCCAGGGCAATGATGGGCGGAGATTTCAACCGGTCACCTTGTCGGTGAAGGATACGGGGATCGGGATCCCGAAGGAGAAGATGGACCACATTTTCGAGAGTTTTACGCAGGCGGATTCAACGACGACGCGTAAGTTCGGCGGTACCGGGCTGGGGCTGACGATCGCCCGAAACCTGGCGGAGATAATGGACGGTTCATTGGAGGTTCAAAGCGAATTGGGGAAAGGGAGTGTTTTTACATTAAGCCTGTCTCTGGAGATTGTGGATGAGATGTCGACCGTTCCCGCGACGCAACGGCCGGTCCTTAAACGAGCGCTGGTCGTTGATGACAATGTCACCAATTGCCATTTGCTCGAGAATATCTTCCACTATATAGGCGTGGAGTGCAGGACCTGTACGAGTGGGCCGGTGGCGCTGGAAATCCTCGCGGCCGTCCGGGAAGAGGACGCGTTCGACCTGATCGTCACGGACCACCAGATGCCCATCATGGACGGAGTCACGTTGGTCGGGAAGATCAAAGATCTGCTGAAAGGCCGGCGGCAGCCGTTTATCCTGATGCTGTCATCGCTGGATAAGGGGATGTGTGTGGAGGACGCGGAAAAGCTCGGGATCGATATGTTCCTGTCCAAGCCGGTGAAGCTGCAGGAGCTGAATGCGATGCTACAGGCAGTTTTCGGGTCCGCAGAGGGGAGCCGCACGGGTACACAGGCCAAACCGGAGATCCACAAACTGACGGAAAATGCAAGCATTCTGGTGGCGGAGGACGAGCCGGTTAATATGCTGCTGATCTCGGAGGTCTTGGGCAAGATGGGTTTCCGGGTCATCAAAGCATCGAACGGGAAAGAAGTGCTGGAACTGCTGGCTGATCATCATCCGGCGGTCATCCTGATGGACGTGAATATGCCGGAGATGGACGGTCTGGAGGCTACGCAGATCATCCGCGCGTTGCCGCAGCCGCAGCGAAATATCCCTATCGTGGCGTTGACGGCGGGGGCGATGAGTGAGGACCGGGAGCGGTGTCTGGGAGCCGGGATGAATAGTTTCATCTCCAAGCCGTTCCGGCTGGAGGAGATAGAGGGGGTACTGAAGAAATACGTCAAGGTTGCATAATTACCTTATAGAGCGAACCCTTCTGGGTCGGCATTAGTTGGATGTAGCCCCGTTCGTCGAGCTGACGCAGCAGAACGCGGGCATCTTCGGTAATCAAGTCGCTTAGCAGCGCAAATTCTTCTTCCAGCATTGTCGGGAAATGTCTGAACAGGTTGACCGGGCGCGGGTCGATCAGGCAGCGTTTGGCATAGGGGTTTAGCTCGAGGATCGCCCTTTCCAGATCTTCATAATAAAGATGTCCTTTTAATCGAACCGTTTGACCGTTGGCGTTTGAGAAAATGAGATGCGGGAAGCTGCGAACACCAAGCTCACGGGCGAGCTGGAGGTCCCCTTGAAAAGCGAGACGGGCGCGACCTTCATAAGCTTTGGTAAAGGCCATGACATTTAACCCTACTTCCGTCGCGGCGGCTTCGAGATGTTTCCAGCGCATGATGTTCTTCTTCTCCAGGAAAAGCATCTCCCTGATCCGTCTGAGGAAGAGGATGGCGATCTCGTCATCCTGAAGCTGGGCGGCCTTGACCGCAATCGACGGTGGAAAGGAGGAGGACAGCGGGTCCTCCAGCCAGATATCGCCATCGATGGGGATATGATAGATCTCGTTCACATCTTTCCACAGGCGGGCTGCGTCGACGGGGTTCTTGATCTTTCCCTCACAGGTATCCCAGGAGGGGAGCAGACCGCCCATGTAATACTTTATATCGAGGTGGGGGCCGTATTCGAGGCTCATCTTTTTCAGGGCCGGCTGTATGATCCAGCAGGTGGAGCAGATGGGGTCGGTAAAGTATTGGACGGTTATCTTCTTGTGCGATATTCCATTGCGGCGTGCTTGTGTCGCGGGGGTATGGAGCGCGAGCGGAGTCTTCGACAAGTGACGCTGAGGTTGAAGAAAGGCGGTCCTGAGCTCCCGTCCCATCCGGATATGTTCCCCGATCACGGGCGCGCGTTTTTCATAATATTGCCGGAATGCGGTCTCCAGGCTAAGCGAGTTTTCGAGGGCTGCTGCTAACGTGCTGGCCCCTACAATAGCGTTAGTGGTTCCGGTACTTGAGAACGGCAGCGCCTGGCCGGCAGCGTCGCCAAGCAGGACGACGTTTCCCTTGTGAAAGGCGGGCAGCAGGTCAAAGTCGCGGGTATTCCAGACATAGGTCCTGGTAAAGTCGTTGTCCGAGAGGATGTCGGTGACTTCCGCCGGGAAGTCCTTGAGGCTTTGAGTGCAGAACCTGCGGATTCCGGCTGCATCCCCGTCGCGGACGTCGCCCCGGCATGGGTCGAATTGCATAAACCAAACAAATTCATTGGCGCCGGTTGGGATCATTCCAAAGGCCAGGCCATACTGATCATGCTGGAATTTTACAAAGGTATGGCCATAGCGCTCCCAGTGCTTGCTATTGCGGGTGACCCCCACGATCTCCTTATAACGGACGGCAGTTGGAGGGAGGCTGCCGAAGAGGTCTTCGCGAACCCTGGAGTTTCCGCCATCACAGCCGATAAAGATGTCGCCGTATTCGGTTTCGCCATCGGTGAATGCGGCGGCCACTACCCTACCCTGCTGCCGGATGAAATGGGAAAATGATCGTCCGTGACGCAGGTCAGCCGGCCGGAGGAGGCTTTCCATATATTCGAGGAGATCCGACCGCTTCATGCAGGTCCAGGCCCTGAGTTCTTCGCATTTGATCTCGCTTCCATCGGGGCGTCTTAATGAGAACAGGCTGATCCGTTCGCCCGGCATCTTTTGGTTGTGATCGAGGTTGAGGTGGCGCAGGATGGAGACGGCATCGTCATGCAAAAGGAAGGCGTGGCCCTGGGCGGAGACGCCGGGTTGCTTCTCGCTGACGATCACCTCCTTCCCTTTGCGCTGCAGAAAGGCGCCGATGGCGAGACCTGCGATTCCTCCTCCGATGATGACATACTTCATAAGTTGCGGATTGTAAGGGTTATTCGATCGAGTGCCTCATCCAATATTGCTTTCGATGTGGCGAAGCTCAGACGGATATAGCCGGCTGCGCCGGGTCCGAACCATTCGGGCAGACCGGGGACAACGGCTACTTTTGCCCGGTCGAACAGAAGATCGCGAATTTCGGCTGATGGGTAGCCGGTCTCGGTTATATCGGTGAATGCGACATAGCAGCCTTCGGGGCGGTTGCAGGCGAAACCCGGAATGGCGTTGAGCCTGGTGACACAGTGATCCCGCATGGCGTGCAAATGATTGACGAATTCATCGAGCCACTGACCGCATTCATCAAGTGCGGCGGTGGCGGCGACCTGCGATAGAAGGTTAGCGCCGTGAACGGTGGACTGGTGAAGGGAGGCCGCGTAGAGTCGGGCATAGTGATTTCTATTGGTGGCTGCGATGGCCCCGATGCGCAAGCCGGCCAGGCCGTATGATTTACTGAATCCGGTGACCGTGACCGTGAGGTCGCTGATCTCGGGGTCGAGTGAGGCGATGCTGGTGAATCGATGAGGCTTATAAACGATGTCGCTCCAGATCTCGTCGGATAGGACGATCAGGTCGTGCCGGCAGGCGAGTCGACCTAAGGCGAGCAGTTCGTCTTCTGTAAATACTTTTCCGGTTGGGTTGAGGGGGTTGCAAAGACAGATAAGCCGGGTCCTTGGTGTGATCAGCTGTTCGAGTCTTTGGAAGTCTGCGGGGGCGCCAGGTGCGATGGGAAGCGCGATGGCTTTGGCCCGGGCTTCTTCTATCGCATAGCGGAATAAAAAATCCACCGGATCGAAGAGGATGGCTTCATCGCCGGGTTGGAGAAAGGCTTTGCAGGTGATGTAGATCCCAAATGCGGCGCTGTCGACCGGAAGAATGGATGCCGGGGAGACGGGGATCTTCCGTTTCTCCTGAAAGAACCGGGCCATGCTTTCCCTGAATTCGGGCATGCCTTCTGGTGGGCCGTAAGAGAAATATCGTTTGGTCAGGAAGGCTGCGATGGCTTCGGCCACGGGCGCGGGGCAAGGAAAATCTGGGTCTGCCGCGGTGAGGGGGATGACCCCGGGGGGCACGGTGGCCCAGCGCAGGTTGTGGGCTCGTTTTCGTAGGGTGGGCAGATCAACGTGGGTCGGATCAAACATGGGACATGATCTCGGCGATCTTTCCCTTCGCCACGGGTTTGATCAGGAAATCCAATACCGCCGGGTAAGTCTTCGATCGCTCCACCTCCTGCGGGGATATAGAGGAGGAAACGATAAAGAGCTCGATCCGCTTGCTCAACGTTGATTGTAACTGCGTGTATTCGTCGAGGAATTCCCAGCCATCCATCACGGGCATGCTGAGATCGACAAAAATGACATCTGGCAAGGAGGCGCTGTCGCCGGAAATGGTTCGGAGGTGGTCGATCGCCAGTTCGCCGTCTGAAAATTCCATGATCTCACATCCGCCATTGACCGAACAAATGATTTTCTTTGTCAGGTAGACAAATACTGGGTCATCGTCTATGAGGAATATGGTCTTCATGAAGCTTTCCGTTTGCGGTTTGCGAATTCAATATAGAAAGTGCTTCCCTCATTTGGGGTGCTTTCCGCCCAGATCCTGCCGCCCATGGCCTCCACCTGTGTCTTGGTCATGAACAGTCCGAAGCCCTTGGCGTTGGGGTGCCGGTGAAATACCTTCCCGATCTTAAAGAAGTTGTTGCGGTGCTTGACCAAATCGATCCCAAGGCCGTTGTCCCGGATGGCCAAAATGATCTTGTCGTTCTCGCGGGTTGTCCTCAGGTGAATTTCCGGTTTTCGGTCCGGGTGATGATATTTCAGCGAGTTGCTAACGAGGTTATGGAAAATGCTATTGAGATATTGCGGGGCATAGTTGATCATCGACGCGGCCTCGAAGTCGATAGTGATCTTCGCATTGAGGCGGGTGATCTCGGTCTGTAGTCCGGTCACGGTCCGGCGTACGCATTCCTTTAAACAAACGTCTTCCGTTTGTACCTCCAGGTCCTGCCGGATCTGGATCGATTCGACGAGTTCGTTGAAGGTGAACTGGAGGTTTTCGATCACGGGTTTGAGCTTTGAGATCAGAAGTTGGTGCTCGTCAGGATCTTTGGTTTCTTCCAGACAATCGACGAGCATAGAAATATTGACGAGCGGGGCACGTAGGTTATGGGATACGATGGCACAGAAGTCGATGAGCTGGGTATTCTGCGCCGAAAGTTGTTTGACCAGTGCGGCCTGTTTTTCCTCCATCAATTTCCGGTCGGTGATGTCGATCCCAAATCCGATGACGAGGGACAGTTCCCCTTTCTCATCGTATACCGGGAACATCCGGCGGAGATGCGTGATGATGTTCCCTTTGGCGTCGGGGAGGCTGTCTTCCCAACGGATCTCCTTCCCGGTGTTCCTGGCCTCCAGGAATTTTGCGCGGCGTTCATGCGCAACCGAGATATCGCGGTTACGGTAGGCGGCATATTCATAGTCGTCCTTTCCGATAATGAATTTCCGGTACTCCGCTTTGCTGATAGCACCGGGGTTGACGAAAAGGTACCGATGTTCGGCATCGAAGACGGCGATATCGGTCGGGAGCTTGTTGAGAATATTCTCGTAGAAAGCTTTTTGTTTATCGAGTTGATCGGTCACCAGTTTGTCGGGGGTAAGCACCATCAGTTGGGTAAGGCTTTCGGCGACAAGCCGGAGGTTATCCGCCTGGCATTCGGTTAGCGGACTGCCGGGATGGATACAGAGGTGACCGAGATGTCGGCCATTGCGGGCGATCAACGGGATATTGACTGCGAATTTGGCCAGTTCGTTTCCGGGATGGTCGGAATGGAGGATAATGGCCCGCGGGGCGGATGCGAGGCGGGCAGCGAGTTGGAGCAGGCTGTCGAGGCCAGGCGGCTGCGCGGGCTGCGCGGCGGCCGTTGGCGTAGGAAGGGTTGCACCGTTAGTGACAGAGGTTGGCCTCGATCTCATTTCAAGGGGATAGGGATTTTACAGTTAACCTAACTATCTAATAACGAATTATTTATTAAAGTATTGTAGAAAATGTTGAACGTTATAACAGATTGCTGGTCAGGGGATCTATGACGGTCTTGACCTCGGAAATCATGTTGATGGGGAATTTGCCCAGCCGGGCGTGCTCTCGCACAAGTTCCTCACTTTCAGCGATATGTATACAATAGAGTTTGTCCTGGGTGACGAAGGTCTGGATCCAGTGATAGGGGCGGCCGAGCTGGCAGACGACTTCGCAGGACTGGCGGGCGATATCCTGTAATTCCTGTTCGGAGAGGTTCCCGGCGCCCGGGAGGTTGCGTTCAATGAGGAACTTTTTCATGGTAATTTTATTTATATGTCAAAGTTGCGGCTTTTTCCGTGGCGGTCACTCGGAGGTATTCCCTATTTATTGGATCGGGATTCCCTATTTTACGATGCCGCGGCGGATCGCTTCCCGGACGGCTTTGCTTCGGGAGTCCACGTCGAGCTTGGAGAGGATGGCGGAAATGTGGTGGTCGACGGTTTTGGCGGAGATGAAGAGGCGGGAGCCGATCTCTTTGTTGGGCAGCCCTTCCTTCAACAGTTCCAGTACGCCGAGCTCGCGGTCGGTAAGCAGGGCGGGATTTTCCAGGGTGGTCTTCCGGCTGCCCCGCGGGATGCTGCGGATGCCTTCGGACCGCATCCCGAGTTTCATTTTTTCGTAGACGGTAGTGGCGCCAAGGCGGTGAACGATCGCGATAGCCTCTCTCTTGGAGTCTTCGTCTCCTTCGAACAGGAACAGGGCTTGCTCATAGGGGCAACCCAGACGCTCCCATCCTGCGGCGGTCTCGATCGCCATGGCGGGATCGTCAGCGCGGTAGCGGTCATGGACCTCATGCCAGGGTATCTGCGCTCTTCTAACCTTCCACAGCCAATAGTCAAATTCGCTGCTTTCCCGCAGCGTACCACCCTGGCTGATGACGCCGATCACATATTCGATGGCAGCTTTTTCGAGAATGGGCTGGCCGGTAATCCACTCGTATTCGAGCAACGCGGTGAGGGCGGCGAGAACCCGTTGCAGCTCCATGGCCTCAAAAGCTTTCGTCCTCGCCTCCAGCAGGAGTGGAAGCGCATCGGCTTCACCCTTTCGCATCCTTATGGTGCCGATGACGACCAGGGCAAGGATCTTTACGATGGAAGCCTGAGTATCGCTGCGGATCAATTGCTCCGCCGTGGCAGTCGCTTCGGCCCAGCGGCCGGTATCCAGCAGCAGACGGGCTTTCCAGGAGAGCATATAGGTCCGCCAGGAGTCGAGTTCAAGCTCTTCACAATACTGGATCCCATCACCAAGGACGGTGGTGGCGAGCGGGTAGTCCTTTAGCTGGATAGCGTTGCTGGCCATATTGGTATAGGCCCGGGCGGCGTGCTCGTGGAAGTGGAGTCTTAGCGCGATGTCGAGGCTTCGTCTCAGGAGGTCCAGGCCTCTTTGCCGGTAGGCGGGAACGCGCATCTGCACACTACCGACATTATTATACGCATGGGAGAGGATCTCTTCGTCGCCGAGCTCGCCAGCAATTCGGATAGCTTTTTCACCCCAGTGGATACATTCGACGGTCTGATCGGAGAGCATTTTCAGCTGTGACATATTGCTGAAGGCCATCGCCTTGGGTCGGGATGATGGCTGGTCGGCCAGTGTATCGATGGCTTCCTGGGCAAAGCGTTCGGCCTGTCGCCGGTTGCCGTCGAACCACCACAGGCGGGACAGGAACCAGAGGGAATCGCCAAGTCGTTCGGGGTTACCTTTTTCCTGCCAGATGGCGGCGACTTTCTGCTGATAG